>JBDTQV010000026.1:0-13520 GCA_039932015.1 Gemmatimonadota bacterium
AAGATTCACGAAGTTCGGTATCGACCGGATGTCGCAGCTCACGCAGCCGAACGCGCGATGCGTTTCGTCCCGAAGAAAGTCCGACACGGCGGTCACCGCATCCGACCGTTCGATCGAGAACTTGGTAATGGCGTAAAAGCTCGACTCCTGGCCCACGAGCGTGATGTCGGTGCCGTGGAGTGTGGTGATGACCTTGAGCGGCAGCTCGCCTTCGAGCATCTCCCGGGCAAGATAGGCCGTTGTCGCGTGTGGGATCGCGTAATGCACGTGAAGTACGTCGAGCTTCTCGCGCAGCGCCACCTCATGCTGCTTCGAGGCGAGTGCCAGGGTATACGGGAAATGGTCGAACAGCGGATAGCGTCCCATCCGCGTGTCCACCTCGTGGAAGTACACGCCCTCAGCGTAGCCCCTGAGCCGGAACGGCGACGCATAGGTGATGAAGTGCACCTGATGCCCGCGGCGCGCGAGATCGATGCCGAGCTCGGTGGCGACGGCGCCGGAGCCACCGTACGTGGGATAGCAGGTGATGCCGATCTTCATGCCGTCTCCCATGCCTGAGCGATCTCCGCGGCGAGCGCTTCGGGTGGGCGGGTCGCGTCGACGGTGAGGCGATCGCCCTCGAGCTGATGCCGAAACCAGGTCTCTTGCCGCTTCGCGTACTGCCGCGTGCTGATGGTAACCGCCTCCGCGACGCTCGCACGGCTGCGCTGGCCGTGCAGGTATTCAACTGCCTCCCGGATCCCGACGCCGTCCAGACCCGGCGCGTGCGCTCCATGCCCTTCCGACAGCACCGCCGCGGTCTCCTCGATCAGCCCGCGGCGGATCATTTCTTCGGCGCGGCGCTGGATGCGCGCGTGCAGCACCGGTCGAGGTGCCGTGAGCACAATGTACCACGGCTCGATGACGCGACCGGCGCGCGCGGACCGCTGCCAGTCGCTGAGCGAGCGGCCGGTGAGGAGCGCGATCTCGATGGCGCGCGCCGCGCGCTGCCGACCGCCGCCGCGGAAATCCGGATCGAGCCGCGCCGCCCAGCGCACGAGATCGAGCGCGTCGAGGTCCGCGGTGAATGCGTCGATGGCGATGCGCTGCACCGGATCGAGTGCCGGCTCGCTGAAAAGGCCGTCAGCCAGCGCACGGATGTAGAGGCCCGTTCCGCCCACGACGACCGGCATGCGACCCCGCTCCAACGTGTCGGCGATCCAGACACCCGCCTCGCGCGCAAACCGCCCGGCGCTGTAGCGCGTCCCGGGCTCGATGACGTCGACCCCATGGTGCGGCACGCGGAGCCGTTCGCGCGCGGTCGGTTTCGCAGTGCCGATGTCCAGACGGCGGTAGACCTGCCGCGAGTCGGCCGAGATTACCTCGAGCGGCCAGTGCGCCGCGAGGGCGAGCGCGACGGCAGTTTTGCCGATGCCGGTCGGCCCGACGAGTACCGGGGTCTTAACGGCGGCCAAACCGGCGCTCCAGCTCTTCGCGAGGGAGCTGCACGATCGTGGAGCGGCCGTGTACGTCGTGTGGCGCGAGTTCGGTCGCGAATAGTTGCAGCAGCAGCTCGCGCATCTCGGGCTCCGTGAGCGGTGCTCCGCCCTTCATCGCGGCACGGCATGCAAACGTCGCCGCGAAGCGCTCGAGCCGGTTGGCCCATCCGCCAAAGCGGCCGCGGGCAAGGTCGGCGATCATCTCGCGGAAGCAGGCGCCTGCATCGAAGCGCGGGTGCGGCGCCGGCACGGTGTGGAGCACGACCGACCGCCCCCCGAACGCATCCACCTCATACCCCACGCGAGAGAGTTCCTCCCGGTGCGACTCGACGGCGTCGAGCTCCTCATCGGTGAGCTCGAGCGTGAGCGGCAGAAGCAGCCGCTGCGCCGGCACAGTGCCCGACGTGAGCTGGGCCATCACCCGTTCATAGAGTACCCGCTCATGCGCGGAGTGCTGGTCGACAATGATGATGCCGTCGGCCGCCTCATACAGGATGTAGGTGGAGAACGCCTGCAGCAGCGGGACCCGAAACGATGCGCCACCGTCGCTCGGCGTTGCGGGTTCGGCCTCGTCGAGCAGTGTGCCAAGGTCAAGGCTCGTTTCGCCGGCGGTCCAGGCGTGCAGGGGCGCGGCGGGTATCGGGCGCCAGTCCCCCACCGGAGCCGCCGCGACGAGCGCGCCGATGGCATGCCGCACGGCTTCCTCGACCGCCCGCTCCGCCGCCATCCGCTCGCGAAAGCGCACCTCGAGTTTGGCCGGGTGCACGTTGACGTCGACCTCCGACGGTTCGACGGAGATCTCGAGGTACAGCGACGGCCGATCGCCCGGATGAATTGCGGCGCGGTAGCCGGCTTCAGCGGCGCGCACGAGAAACGGGTCCTTGAATGGACGGCCATTGACGAAGAGCTGGGTGCGGCGGCCGGTCGGCTTGGCGTCACCCGGGCGCTGCACGAACCCGCTCACCCGGAACGCACCGACCGCATGGTGCACGGGGACGAGCGTTCCGGCGAGCTCTCGTCCCCACACGGCGGCGAGTCGGTCGCCGGCTGATTCGCCAGCCTCGACGCGCAGCCGGTTGGCGCCGTCGACGTCGAGCTCGAATCCCGCTTCGGGGTGCGCGAGCGCGAGCGTGGCGAGCGTCTCGTGAATCGCGCGTGTCTCGCTACCCGAGGAGCGCAGGAATTTCCGGCGTGCCGGCGTGTTGAAGAACAGCGCCCGCACGGTCACCGTCGTGCCGCGTTGCCGCGCGGCGGACGCGACGCGATCGATGCGGCCGCCAGCGATCGACAGCTCGGTGCCTTCATCGTCGCCGTCCGCCGTGACGAGTGTGAATCGCGATACCGATGCGATGGCGGGGAGCGCCTCCCCGCGAAAGCCAAACGTGCTGACGCCCACCAAATCTCCGGCGCTTCGGATCTTACTGGTCGCGTGGCGATCGACGGCGAGGACGGCGTCCTCCCGGCCCATGCCGGTGCCGTCGTCGCTGACCTCGATCCGCGTCTTCCCGCCGTTCTCGATCTCGACCCGCACATGGCGCGCGCCGGCGTCGAGCGCGTTCTCCGCGAGTTCCTTCACCACCGATGCCGGGCGCTCGACGACTTCGCCGGCCGCGATCTGATCGGCGACCGCGTCCGGCAGGATCGCAACGCGCCGTGCGGACGGCATCATTCGGTTACCATTGCCAGCGCATCGGCGGGTACCCAGCCAGCGCGGCCGTCCGGGCCCTGCACGAGCCGCCACCCGCCATCCGCACGGATCGGACGGACCACTGCGCCTGCCTCGACCGGCGCCACTTCCGGCGCACGTCCATACGGCGAAAGTCGCATGACGCCGGCATCCGCCATGACTGCAAGCGGCCTCACATACCACCGATGCAGCGCCGCGGCGCCCAGTCCGAGTACCAGCGCCGGGCCCAGCGTGGCCACCACGCGGGCGCGCCGGAATCGCCCGCCGCCTGCAATCACGAAGCTCCAGCCAACGACCCAGCAGATGAGCGCCGCAAGCGCCAGCTCTTCGGGCGTGAATGGCGCCGCCCACGCCCGCCGCTCGGACTCGTCGTCCGGCGGTGGCAGCAGTGCGCGTGCTCGGCGGACTGAGGATGCGCGTGGAGCCAGCCGGGCGGCGCGCAACCACGCGGCCGACGCACGCCCTTCGGCGCCAACCCGATAGTACGCGGCGCCGAGGTTGTACCAGTGTGCGCCGATCTCTGGTTCGGCATGCGTGCGGCGCGCGAATGCTTCCGTTGCCGCGCGTAACGAGCCGGAGCGATAGAGATCTTCCGGACTGGTCTGCGAGTGGAGTGGGAGTGCCATGAGCAGCAGCGCAAGCGCCGCCGCCGTTGCACGTCTCGGTCCGCGGCGGGAGGTGGCGCCGAGCGCTGCCGTGAGCTCGTCCAGCTCGCGCGCTACCTCGGCCACCGACCGGCCGTCCGCACCCGGGCCATAGCGCGAGGCGAGGTATGCCTCGCGCGCCTGCGCCACGCGCGCGGCGATGGCCGCATCAACTCCAGCGGCGCGGAGTGCTGCGGCGAGTGCCGGACCGGAGAGCCGATCGACATCCGGCACCAGCGCGCGCAACGCTGCCTGCAGCCGCCGGTCTGCACCGGAAGGATCTGCGGGTGGCAGTGCGGCTCGCGGGTGACGGCGCCGCCGTGCGATCGTGGAGGCGGCCGCGGCCGTGGGCGGAAGCAGAATCAGAATGACCCACATCCACGCCGGGACTGCCGCTCCGATGCGGAGAGCGATGGCGGGCCGCGGTGACATCAGCGGCGGCGGCAGGGCGCGCGCGGTCGCGGCTTCGGGGGCCGGTGCGACGGTAATCGTCGCAGCCGGAACCCTGGCGACGCGGTACGCGTGGGCGTCGAGATCGAAGAAGGAATAGTTGATTGCGGGCAGCAGCAGGACGCCCGCACTGTCCGGGACGGCAAGATTGCGAAACGTCTTTGTGCCGCCGAGCAGCCCCTGCGACGGTTCTAGCTGATCATCGACCCGATCGGTGTAGGCCCGAAGTCCGGCGGGCCACACCAGCGGTGGCGTGGGCCAGAGTGCGACATTGCCCCGTCCACTGACCGCCACGTCGACATTGAGCGCTTCACCGGCGCGGCCGGCGGGCGGCGCAATTGTTCTTCCAATCGAGAGCCCGCGCCCGACTGCCCCGCTGAAATCCGCCGGCTTGCCGGCCGCAGGAAGTGCGACGACGGCCAACGTCAGCTGATTGCTCTCCAGCGTGAAGCGCTCCTCCTGACTGAAGAACTGAAGCGCCACCGGAACGCTGTAGCGCAGCGATGCCTTCGAAATGCGGAGCGGGCCGGGAACGAGCGGAAATACCACCTGATGCAGCACGAAAAGGTCATACCAGGTTCCTCGCACCTTCCGACTGGCCGCGATGCCGGGCGGCACCGGCTGCGGGTAGCTCCACACACCTTCGGCCGTCGGCGGCTGGAGTGTCGGGGCACGCCGAAGCTGGGATCGGAGATCGCGCGGAAACCAGGCCGCGGTGACGACGTCCACCTGCTCGCCCACGTACACGGTGTCCGCGGAGGTGAGGACGGTCAGCGCAGCACTGCCAGGCTTCGATGGTGGCGGCGCACGTTCGAGGACGCGCTTGACGCGCGGGCTGAGCGCCGCGACCGTCGCCGTCGCGGCAGCTGAAGAGACGGAAACATCGAGCGCGCCGGTCTGGAGCTGCTGCGCTCCCTGGCGGGCGCGCACCGGCCCCAAGGGCCACTTGCCCGGCCGGATCGCGCGGAGCCGGATCTCGAGCGTGGTCGTGCGCGATGTCACGCCGATGCTGGAGACCTCCGTCTGCTCCGACCGGCCGACCACTTCGAACCCCGTCGTCGGTCCGAGCGATACCTGCAGAGGATCCACCGACCGGCTCGTCGCGCGAATCGTGAGCACCACCTCATCGCCGACGGCGACGTGATCGCGATCGACCGACGCCGTGAGCGTCGGCGCGCCTTGCCATAGCGAGAGTGCCAGCGCGAGCGCTACCAATCCTTACCGCCCCCAGCCGACCCGGCGGAACGACGCTGTTGCCCCGTGCGCGTAGCGCGCTCCTGCCGCTCCATTGAATTCAGAATCTGCTCGGCCTGGCTGCGCGTGAGCCCCTTGGCCGGTGCCTCGGCAGGCGGTGGTGGCGGTCCCTTGCCCCCGCCTCCCCCGCCGCCGCCGCCGCTCGGCCAGCTCTAGATTCCATTTGGCGCGCTCGGACGCCGGCCGCAGCATCAGCGCGTCACGCAGGTGATCGCTCGCCTCGCCGAGCAGCTGCTCCCGATGAGCCGAGTCGCTCCGCGCCGCGAGAATGCCGGTGAGACCGAGATTGTAGAGGGCACGATACCGCAGCTCGGGATCGAGTGACTTCGCGGCTTCCACCAGCGCGCCGCGCGCGATATCGAGGCGCCCCGCATTCAGCGCCGCCGTGCCGGCATTGTAAAACGCCGTGTCACGCGCGGCACCGGAGCGCGCTTCGTTCAGATACGCCGATGCCGCTTCGGCTGGGCCTCCGCGCGCCTGCGCGCGTTCACCAGGCGTCGGGCGCTGGGCATGCGCCAGAGGCGGCAGGAAAGCGAGCCCCGCAAGTGCCAGCAGCGCCGTACCGCGCCGCGTGAGCGTGTACAGCAGCAGCAGCACCACGGCGCCGAGCAGCGGGATCCATGCGCGAGGCACGAGATCGGTGATCTGGCTTTCTGCGCTGGGGCTGCGTTTGAAGGTCGTCAGCAACGCGCGGATCGCACCGGCCTGGTCCGGCACGTCGGCGGCGACCAATGTTGCGTCACCCGCGTCGGCGAGCGCGGAAAGCACGTCGTCGCGCCGCGCCGTCTGCACGATGCCGCCAAGCTCGTCGCGCTTGTATTCGACCAGCGCGCCGGTCGAATCCCGAATCGGAATCCGGACTGGCGTCGTGCCGCCCTCGGCCACGAGCACGATGCGGACGCCGGCTGCCTTGGCGGCCTTTGCCGCCGCGAGCGCTTCCGGCATCGTGTCGTGCGTCTCGCCATCCGTAAAGATCACGAGCACACGATCGGAGACTTCACCCGAGACGCGCAGCAGGTCGGTCCCCTGCGCGAGTACGGAGGCGAGGCTGGTGCCGCCCTCGCTCGCGAGGTCTGGGTCGAGCGCGTCGAGATTCAGGCGGATGGCGCCGCCATCGACGGTCAGCGGCGCCAGGATATAGCTGCGCCCTGCAAAGGCGATGAGTCCTGCCCGATCGCCCGGCGAATCCTCCAGCAGCCGCCGGGCTTCGCGCACCGCCCGCCGCAGCCGATTCGGCTTGACGTCCTCGGCAAGCATCGACCGACTGATGTCGATGGCCATCACCATGCTGAGCGCCTGCGATCTCGTCCGCACCTGCGTTCTGCCCCCGCGAGGCCCCGCCAGCGCCACGCCCGCAAGGAGCGCCAGCGCGCCAAAGACGAGCGGTGCCCACCGGCCGCGCGCGCGCGCCGCGCGCGCGACCACCGGGGACCACGCCGCTGCCAGGCGCACCCGGCGTCGGCGCGCGAGCCAGACCAACGCTCCCACCAGCAGCGCCACCACCGGCGCGAGCGCGAGCAGGATCGGCGCTTCGAAAATCATGGGACGCGCACCACCAGCGTCGCGCTCAGCAGCAACTCGAGCGCGAGCGCCGCCAGCCCGATCAGCACGAGCGGACGCGTCGCCTCGTCGTAGCGCGCATAGCGCGTGATCTGGATCGGGGTTTTTTCGAGTTGATCGATCTGATGAAAGATGCGGCTCAGCGCTTCGCTGTCGGTCGCGCGGAAGTAGCGGCCGCCAGTCTCGCTCGCGATCTCGCGAAGCAGCGGCTCGTCGATGCGCACCGGGAGCATCTCGTACCGGAACCCACCCACCCCTCGGCCGGTTGGGATCGGCGCTTCGCCGATGGTGCCAACGCCGATGGTATAGACCTTGACGCCGTACGCGGCAGCGGTCGCGGCTGCCGTTCGCGGATCGATCAGTCCCTTGTTGTTTTCGCCATCGGTCAGCAGCAGCACCACCTTCGACCGGTTGGGGGTACGCCGCAGCCGATTGACTGCGATCGCGAGGCCGCTGCCGATCGCGGTGCCATCCTCGAGACTACCGATCTTCAGATCCATGACCGCGCGCTCGACCACGGCGTAGTCGAGGGTCACCGGCACCTGCGTCAGCGCCTCACCGGCAAAGGCCACCAGGCCGATCCGATCGGCTTCGCGCCCGCGCACGAACCCGACCGCCTGCCGCTTGGCAACTTCGAGCCGGTTGGATGGCGCGAAATCTTCGGCGAGCATGCTGCTCGAGATGTCGATCGCGATCACGATCGCGATTCCTTCCTGCTTCGTCTCGATCGTGTCGGCGCCGAAGCGCGGGCCGGCGGCCCCGACGATCCACGCTCCCATCGCAAGCCCGCGGCAAATCGGCGGCAGTCGGGTCCACCACGGCGTCTGCGCCACCGCCGCCGGCAGGCTCACGTCGCTGTAGGACACCGTCACTCCGCCACGGCGGCGGCGCCACCACCAGACGACGAGGCCCAACAACAGCAGCAGGAGCCAGGGGCGCGCGAACGTCATTCAGTGGCCGCGGGTTGAGCGGACATCGTGGGCGGCGCCGCAGCGCCCCTGACCTGTTCCGCAAGCGCCGTCGCCGCCGCGTGGAGCTCGAGCACATCGCGCGGCGTCGCGCGGGAAAAGCGTGCATGATCGAGCGCCTGCAGCAGCTCGCGCACGGCCGCGACCGGCCAGGCCACCTCACTTCGCTCGAGCGTCGCGATGAGCGACGGCGCGTCGAGGCCCTCGTGCGCCGCCGGCACCGCGGCAGCGACGGCGTGACGGATACGCGCCGCCGCCGCCGCGAGCACGATGCGGGATTCTCCCGCTTCGGCCCAGCGCGTGAGCGGCGGCGCGGAAATGGACAAGTCGGCGGGCACGGCCGTCGCGCGACCGCGACGTTGCCACCACCAGTGCAGGGGTGCGAGCAACAAGGCAGCAATGCTGAGGAGCGCCAGCAGCGGCAACAACGTGATCGTCCGCCTGTGAATGAGCCCCGCCTGCGGCTGCGGGCGCAGCGAGCTGTCGGCAGCGCCGCGCGGCAGCACGCTGGCGACCGTGAACGTCGTATCGTGCGCCGGCAGGGAGTCGATTCCGCCGTTGGGGGCGAGGAGCAATGGGCCCGGAATGCTCACCGTGTGCGGTCCCGGCGTCCAGGCAACGAGCGGATAGCTGATGTCGGTGGCACCATTCGCGGCAATCACCCGGGGTCGCCCAAGCAGCTCCACGTCGCCCGTCAGCTGCCAATCGGCGGGACGCACCGTCTGACCGGCGGGGGCACTGACGCGCCGTGTGACCCATACGGTGTCGCCCACGGTCGCCGTGTGCGCCGTTTGCGCCTGGAGCAGCAGCATGAATGTCGCGATCATCCGCGGTGCAGCCTCCGGGCGCGGCGCGCAAATGCATTGCGGAGCGGTAGCGCATACGGCGCATCGGTCCGGAGCAGAATCTGGTCAACACCAGCCGCCGCGAGCAGCCGGGCGCGCTCGGCGCGACGGCGCTCGGCCAGGGCGCGGACGCGATCGCGCACGTCACGGCTGCTGGTGTCGAGCAGCACTCGCTGACCGGTCTCGGCATCGGCCATCTCGACCCAGCCGGACTCGGGCAGCTCGCTTTCGCGCGGATCCTCGATCACGATCGCTACGACCTCGTGGCGCGCGGCGAGCCGGCGCAGGGGCTTCTCCCATCCATCAGCGAGAAAATCCGAGAGCACGGCGACGATCGCGCGGTGCCGCAGCAGGCGACTCGCATACAGAAGGCTCGCGCCCAGATTGGTTCGCTGCCCGCGAGGCTCGAACGCCACGAGATCGCGAATCACGCGGAGCGCGTGCCGCCGTCCCTTGGCCGGCGGAATCACCCGCTCGACCTCATCGGCAAACAATAGCGCGCCCACGCGGTCGTTATGGTACGCGGCCGCAAGCCCCAGCACCGCACCGACCTCTATTGCGAGCGCGCCTTTCGTGACCGGCTCACCGAAGCGGGTCGAGCCGGACTGGTCGACGATCAGCATGAGCGTGAGCTCACGTTCTTCGGTGAATGTCTTGACATACGGACTCGCGAGGCGGGCGGAAACGTTCCAGTCGATCGCGCGAAAGTCGTCGCCCGGCTCGTAGGCGCGCACCTCGGCGAACTCCATGCCCTGGCCGCGGAAGACGGAGCGGTATTCGCCCGCAAAGAGTGACGTCACGAGCCCGCGCGTGCGGAGCTCGATCCCTTTCACCTGCTGGAGGACGTCGGCGGAGACGGGAGGCATTGGGAAGTGGCCGGTGAAACCTGGCGCGCCGGTCGGCGCGCTAGGGGACCCGCACCGCGTCGAGCACGCGGCTGATGACCACGTCGGAGGTAATGTCTTCGGCCTCGGCCTCGAACGTGAGTACTACGCGATGGCGGAGGACATCGGGTGCGAGCGCGCGAACATCCTCCGGCACCACGTAGTTCCGGCCACGAAGGAAGGCGTGCGCCCGTGAAGCCTGCGCGAGCGAAATCGATGCGCGCGGGGACCCGCCAAAGGCAATGAGCGGCTTGAGGTCGCCGAGTCCGACGCTGGACGGATCGCGCGTCGCGCGGACGATGTCCACGATATAGTCGACGACCTTCTGGTCCATGTACAGGTCGGCGATCGCGGCGCGCGCAGCGAGAATCGTATCGGGGCTCAACATGCGGTCGACACCGATACTATGGCCGCTGCTCATTCGCAGCAGAATCTCCTTCTCTTCGTCGCGCGTGGGATAGCCCACCCGCACCTTGAGCATGAAGCGATCGAGTTGCGCTTCCGGCAGCGGATACGTGCCTTCGTTCTCGATCGGATTCTGCGTCGCGAGTACGAGAAACGGCTCCTCCAGCGGAAAGGTCGTTCCGCCGATGGTGACCTGCTTCTCCTGCATCGCCTCGAGCAGTGCCGCCTGCACCTTGGCGGGCGCGCGGTTGATCTCGTCGGCGAGAATGATGTGAGCGAAGAGCGGGCCCTTCTTCACGTAGAAGTCCTGCGTCTTCTGGTCGAACACCATCGTGCCGATTACGTCCGCAGGCAGGAGATCCGGCGTGAACTGGATGCGCGAGAAGGACGCGTCGATGATCTCGGCGAGCGTGCGCACCGCGAGCGTCTTGGCGAGGCCCGGAACGCCCTCGAGCAGGATGTGCCCGCCCGTGAGCATGCCCACGAGCAGCCGCTCGACCATCATGTCCTGGCCCACTATCCGGCGGGAGACTTCCTTCACCACCCGCTGCAGCAGTGCCACGTCCACCGGCGCCGTGGCGACCGTCCCTTCGGCCATCATTTCCTCCAATCAATCCCGGGTGGGGTCGAGGCGAATCGCCTTGTAGAGCGCCTTCTCCTCCGCCGGTGTCAGCGGACGATAGCGCCCCACCGCCAGGTCGCCGAGCCGCACCGGCCCGTACGAGAGGCGTGCGAGCCGCTCGACCTTCAGGCCCATCGCTTCGCACCAGCGCCGGACGATTCGATTGCGCCCCTCCTGCAACGTCAGATCGATGATGCTGCGTCCGTCGCTGCCGGGCCGGACTCGCACGTCTTCTGGCACCACCGGACGGCCTTCGACCGCGACCGGCTGTTTGACCGCCGCCGCCACTTCACCAGTTGACCGGCCATGCACGAGCGCCGTGTAGTGGCGCGGAATTCGGTAACGCGGGTGCGTCAGGCGATTGACCGCTTCGCCGTCAGTCGTGAGCAGCAGGAGCCCGGTGGTCATCACGTCAAGCCGTCCGACGTACGTCAGACCCTTCGGGTCCTGAATGAAGTCGAAGACGGTCTTCCGGCCTTCCTCGTCCTTCGCGGTCGTGACAATGCCCATCGGCTTGTGGAAGGCGAGCCAGCGGCGCTCGACGGCACGCACCGGCTTGCCGCTCACCGTGATCCGCTGCTTTGCCGGATCGACCTTGCTGCCGAGCGTGGCGACCTTGCCGTCGACCTTCACCTTCCCTGCCTCGATCAGCTCTTCGGCGGCGCGGCGCGACGCAATACCCGCCTGCGCGAGCGCCCGCTGCAGTCGCATCTCACTCATGGGGTACCATCACGATTCGGACGGGAGGGTGACGGCCGCGCCTTCAGAATCGCCGGTGGCGAGATGTGGCTGGAGTGCAATGGTCAACTCCTCGGCCTTGGGCAGCTCCGCGAGATCACGCATTCCGAGCAGCTCGAGAAAGAGCGGCGCCGTTCCGTAGAGGAGCGGCCGGCCCATTCCCTCCGAGCGTCCGACCACTTCGATCAGCCCGCGCTCCTGCAGAGAGCGGAGCACGCCGCCGGCGGACACGCCGCGGATCTCCTCGATTTCGGCGCGCCCGACCGGCTGTCGGTACGAAATCACGGCCAATGTTTCGAGCGTCGCGGTAGTCAGCTTGGGGCTCCGCACGGTAAACTGCGCGCGCTCGATCGCCGCGGCATGCACCGGACGTGTAAGAATCTGGTAGCCACCAGCGAGCTCGAGGAGCTCCACGCCGTGCTGGTCGAAGTCGTAATGCTCGCGAAGCTGGTCGAGCGTCATACGCACGTCCGCGAGCGTCGCGTCGGCGTCGAGGGTGCCGAGTTCCTCGACGGTGAGCGGGCGTCCGGCGCTGAACAGCGCGGCTTCAAGCAGCTGTGCGAGAGGCGTCACGTGCAATGACCATCGGCGCAAACGGCGCTGGTTGAGAGATGAGAACGGTGCCCGCCTTGGCGAGCTCCAGAATGGCTATCAGGGTCGACAGGATGTCGACAATCGAAGGGCGAGGCCCGAGCGCCTCGAGCCACCCGATTTCCTCGCGCTCGCCCAGCAGCGCCATGATCCGGCGCGTGGCACTCTCCACGTCGAGCGGCCGGGCCACCACCTTGTGCAGCACCGGCGATGGGATCGCGGCAATGACTCGCTCGACCGCCTGCAACAGCTCGACGATGTCGAGCGTGAGCGGCGCGGGCGGCTGGGCGGGTGGCGGAGGCAGGTAACCGCGGGCAAATCGCTCCGAGCGGCGCTCGGCCGACCGTCCCATCCAGATTGCGATCTCCCGGATCTGCTGATACTCGAGCAGGCGGCGCACCAGCTCGGCCCGCGGATCTTCCCACCCTTCGTCGTCGCCGTGACGCGGCAGCAGCATCTGCACCTTGAGCCGTACGAGCCGGCTCGCCATCTCGAGATAATCGGCCGCCTGATTGAGGCCAAGCTCATGAATGGAGTGAAGAAACTGATCGGCGATACGGGCGATCGGGATGTCGGAGATGTCGAGCTGCTCTTCGCGCAGCAGGTGCAGCAGCAGGTCGAGCGGTCCCGAGAACGCCTCGAGCTGCACGACGAACCCGGGACCCGCACCCAGCGCGCGCGTCGGCGCCACCGGGCCGGTCACGCGAGGCCCGCGCCGGGCGGCGCGAAATCGGACTGTTGCAAGCGGAGCGTCTGGCGCAGCGGGGGTCGTCCTGTGGAGAGTTCGGCCGGAAGGTTAAACGCGCCGGGAGGGCAAGTCAAAACCTCTGGCCGCTTGACGTTGCACCACCTGACAGCTATTCTTCCGGGCTAGTCACCCGTGCTGACAATACCTACTTCGTACCAGGGGTCGTTGTGCCAAGAATCAAGTCCGCCAAGAAGCGCATGCGTCAGGCCAAGTCGGCGACTGCGCGCAATCGTACGCAGCGCAGTCAGCTTCGCAACGCCATCAAGAAGGTGCGTGCGGCAGCCGGCAACGAGGCGGTGACGGCGTATGCCGATGCGGTCAAGCTGATCGATCGCGCCGGGCGAAAGAACCTGATTCATCGCAACACCGCCGCGCGCCAGAAGAGCCGGCTTTCCAAGGTGGTTGCGAAGGCAAGCGCCGCGAAGTAGTGCTGTCGGGGTGAATGCAGCGGGGGCGCGTCGACTGACGCGCCCCCGCTTTGCCATGGCAGGCAGCCGTAATGCGGCAGATCGTTCCTATAGCGCGGCCAACTCGGCGCCGCAGCGCTCGCAATACCACTCCGTTGGGCGATTCAGCGTTGCACACTCGTGACACTTCAATGTCTTCGCCTGATTGGGCACAGTGGCTTTGGCACTCCCGGACCCGG
>JBDTQV010000027.1:0-13519 GCA_039932015.1 Gemmatimonadota bacterium
CATGGTCGCGTTGGCGGCTGTCATGCTCGCGTTGGCGGCTGTCATGCTCGCGTTGGCGGCTGTCATGCTCGCGTTGGAAACCGACATGCTCGCGTTGGAGACCGACATGCTCGCGTTGGAAACCGACATGCTCGCGTTGGAAACCGACATGCTCGCGTTGGCCGCCGGCATGCTTGCGTTGGGGCTGGACACGCGTCGCACTGCGGCGAGACGGCGTTGCTACTCGTCGGCGCATCTCGAAGCCCACCAGTATCTTACCCGCGCGCAGCACCCAGCACAGAGGCGTGCGCCCATATATCGTTACCGGTCAGTCGTCGTGGTGCGCGCCCCGCCCGCGGCGGCTCTTGGTGATCGATCGTCGTCGCTTGGCCTCCAGCCGCGCGGCCTTGGCCGCGCGCGAGGGCTTGGTCTTTCGGCGGGGCTTCTGCACGTGAAGACCGGCAGCGACCAGGTCCGCGAGCCGCTCCACCACCGCGTCCCGGTTCCGAAGCTGGCTCCGCGATTCGCCGGAAACGATTCGCAGCACGCCGGCGGTGTCGAGCCGGCTCGCGAGGCGCGACAGGAGCCTTGCACGCTGCGCGTCGGTGAGACTCGGCGACGCCGCCACATCCCACTCCAGCTCGATCCGGCTCGACGTTTTGTTCACATGCTGCCCGCCGGGCCCGCTCGCGCGTGATGCACGGAACGCAAGCTCGGTGCGCGGAATGCGAAGAGCGGCGGTGACGTCGACCCAGGCGTCGTCGTTCATGGCACGTATCTAATGATGCACTGCACCGGTGGCAAACCTGCTTCCGTTGCCCTCTGATGGCATTACGTTACTGCCATGATCGCCCTGCAATCGTTGCACGACCATCTCGCCGCGCTGGATGGCGCCGTGCTCGGCTACTCGGGCGGCGTCGATTCGGCGCTGCTCGCCGTCGTCGCGTGCCGCGCGCTTGGGCGCGACCGGTTTGTGGCCGTGATCGGCAGAAGCGCGTCGTATCCGGCGGTGCAGCACGCGGCCGCGCTCGCGCTCGCGACGCGCTTCGACGTGCCGGTGTGCGAAGTCGACACGCACGAGATGGAGGACGAGCGCTATCTCGCCAACCCGGTCGATCGCTGCTACTTCTGCAAGCACGAGTTGTGGACGCGGCTCGGCGAGATCGCGGTGGCACGCGGCATCGGAATTATTCTCGACGGCACGAACGCAGATGACTTGGGCGAGCACCGTCCAGGGCTGCGTGCAGCCGCAGAGCTTCGCGTCAGGTCTCCCCTGGCGGAACTCGGCTGGACCAAGGCGATGGTGCGCGAGGCTTCTCGCGCGCTCGACCTGCCCACGTCGGACGCGCCCGCTGCGCCGTGTCTCTCGAGCCGGGTGCGGTATGGTCTTGCGATCACGCCTGCACGCCTGGCGCAGGTCGAGCGCGGAGAGGCGTTTCTCAGGGCCCTCGGCGTGCGCGGCGATCTGCGGGTCCGCCATTTGGGAGCGTCCGCACGGATCGAGGTGCTCGTGGCCGAAATGCCCACGCTGCAATCTGAATGGGCCGCCGTGCGCGAACATTTTGCCGCGCTCGGCTTTGCCGCGGTGGATCTGGACCCCCGCGGATATCGACGCGGCAGTCTGCTCGTGCTCGAGTCGGGAGCGGCGTAATGCGTCTCTTCGCGGCCGTCCCTCTCACCGAGCCCGCGCGCAGCGAGCTCATCCGTGCCCTCAGCCATTTGAAATCGCTCGAGTGGCCGGTGCGCTGGGTACATGAAGATGATCCACACATCACGCTCAAATTCTTCGGCGAGGTGCCGGACGAGCGATTCGATGTGATCGAAGAAGCGCTCGGGCTCGCGGTAAGGGACGCGCCGCCGCTCGCGCTCGGGCTCTCCGGTCTCGGTGCGTTCCCGACGGAGCGGCGCCCGCGCGTGCTCTGGGCCGGTATCGAGTCGAATGCGGCCTTTGGCGCGCTGCGTGAGCGCATCGAAGTGGCGTGCCTCGCGATCGGCTTCGCGCCCGAAGGTACGCCGTTTCAGCCGCACGTCACGCTCGGACGCATGCGCGAGGGCCAGCGGCTGCCGCCGGGTGCGCTGCAGTCGCAATCGAATCTGGTGACGGCCATGAATTTCGTCGCACCATCCATGCTGCTCTATGAAAGTGTCCTCACCAGCACCGGACCGCGTTACACCGTTCGTTCCACATTCGAGTTCGGACGTCCGTGGGCTGCCTGACGCTCCCGTTTCGCCTGCTCGGGCTGGTGCTCATCGTGCTCGTGGCGGCCGGTGCGTGGTTCTATCGCGATGAGGTGCTGCGTTTCGCGCACACGCAGCTTGGCCACGACCCCGCGCGAGCAAGCTCCGGAGCACCGGGCGCATCCGCACTCCGGCGCGCGCAGGCCCGCGTCGACTCGCTCGAGCGCGGACGCGCCGATTCGATCGTCCTCGGCGCCGACGAGATGGCCTCGATGCTTCGCGCCGGCCTTGAATCGGATGTTGCCGCCCAACTCGACTCGTTGAGACTTACGCTTGGCGACGGACGAATCGGCGTGACGGCGCTGCTCCGGACCGCGCGGCTGCCGCGCGAAGTGATGGGGCCGCTCGCGGTGGCGCTCAAGGCGCGCGAACCGATCGCCGCGGAGGGTCCACTCCGCGTCGTGCAGCCGGGAGTGGGCGAATGGGATATCGACCGGTTTCGCGTGCGTGACATTCCGCTGCCCCGGGAAGCGATTCCGAAGCTGCTGGCACGCGCCTTTGGCGATTCCACTCGCCGTGGTCTTGCCGTGCACCTTCCGCGCGCCGCGCGCGCGGTGCGGGTTCGGCGAGACGGCGTCACCTTCTATGCGATGGAACGGCGATGACCGCGCGCGTGTTGGTCGTGGACGACGAGCCGGGCATCCGTCAGGCACTCAAGCAGGTGCTCGAGTACGAAGGGATGCAGGTCAAGCCGGCGGCATCCGGCGGCGAAGCGATCACGCTCTATCCCGAGTACCGGCCAGATCTGATATTCCTCGACGTCAAGATGGCGGGCCTCGACGGACTCGAGACGCTGCAACGCCTGCGTGCGCTGGACCCGGATGCGGTCGTCGTGATGATCTCCGGTCACGCCACCATCGCCACGGCGGTAGAGGCCACACACAAGGGCGCGTTCGATTTTCTCGAAAAGCCGCTCGACACAGACCGGCTGCTGGTGACGGTTCGGAATGCGCTCGCGCATGCCGAACTGGTTGGAGAAAACCTTCGCCTGCGCGAAGCAGTAGGCAGCCGGTACGCGATGGTCGGTGACAGCGCCGCGCTCACTGAGGTGAAGAACCTCGTCGCGAAGGTCGCGCCGACGGCGGCGCGGGTGCTGATCACCGGCGAAAACGGCACCGGCAAGGAGCTCGTCGCACGTGCGCTCCACTCGAATTCGCCGCGGCGCGACCAGCCGTTCGTCGAGGTCAACTGCGCCGCAATCCCGTCGGAGCTGATCGAGAGCGAGTTGTTTGGGCATGTGAAGGGATCGTTCACCGGCGCCATTGCCGACCGGCCGGGCAAGTTCGAGCAGGCGCATGGCGGGACGCTGTTTCTCGACGAGATCGGGGACATGGCGCTCCCCGCCCAGGCCAAGCTGCTGCGGGTATTGCAGGAGGGGTTGCTCACGCGCATCGGTGGCGCCAAGCAGATCGAGGTCGACGTGCGGGTGCTTGCGGCGTCGAACAAGGACATCGGGCTGGAGATCAACGAAGGCCGCTTCCGCGAAGACCTCTACTACCGGCTCAACGTGGTCGAGATCGAAGTGCCGGCGCTGCGGGAACGGCGTGAGGACATTCCGCTCCTCGTCGCGCACTTCGCGGCGCTGGCCGCCGCCGGGTCCGGCATCGCAGCCCGGCCCTTCGCGGCGGACGCCGTCCGTCGCCTGCAGAGTCGTGCCTGGTCCGGCAATGTGCGCGAGTTGAGGAACGTGGTCGAGCGCGCCATGATCCTCACCTCAGGCAAGGTGGTGACCGCGGCGGACATCGACCGAATTCTTCCGCAGGATGAGGTCGGTCCCATCCTCGACGATTCGATGGACGCCGAGACGTTCGAGCAGTTCCGCGAAGATTCAGAGCGGAAATTTCTGGCGCGAAAACTCGTGGAATACGAGTACAACATTGCCGTGACTGCTCGCGCGATCAAAATGCAGCGATCGACGCTGTACAAGAAGATCGAGCGCTATCGCCTCATCACCGAGGAATCATGACTCAGCCGCCGCGCGATTGGGACAAGGAGATGGCCGAGATCGACCGTGCAATGGCGGTGCCTCCGCCTGCGCCTCCGGCCGGGAGGCCGGTTGCGATTCGAACCGCAGGCGCGCCGGCGCCGGCGGGCCCGCCCCCGCGGGTGATGGTGGCGCCGGCCGCCGCCGGGCGTGCGCGCTTCGCCACGTGGATGCGGGTGCTGTTGACCATCGCGCTCGGCGTTGGGCTCGTATTCTGGCCGTATGCGAAGTCGTGCGGTCTCGGACTTTCATTGTATCTGGCCGCCATCGCGATCACCGGCCTCTCCGCCGTGTGGGCGGCGTTCTCGGCGTGGCACCGGCGTCAGGGGTTGGCGCATCTGCTCGCGCTTCTCGTCGTTGCGTGGACTGTTGCCCTGGGTGCACGCGAGGTGCTCCCCCGGGTTGGCTACGCGAGCCACAGCGCCGCGTGGCGGTGCAGCTGAGCAATTGACGCTTCGCTCCTTTCTCTTAATCCAACCATGGTGTCATGGCCAAAACGTTCCGCAACTTCATCGATGGTCAGTGGGTCGCGCCGGCCGAGGGCCGCTACTTCGAGAACCGGAATCCGGCGGACGGCAGTGACCTGATCGGTCGCTTTCCTGATTCTACCGCACGTGACGTCGATGGCGCGGTCAAGAGCGCGCGCCGTGGATTCGCGCAATGGTCGCGGACGCCCGCCCCGGTGCGGGGCGATGTCCTCCGCCGAGTGGGCGACCTGCTCGTCGAGCGAAAAGATGCGATCGCCGATGCGATGACGCGCGAGATGGGGAAGGTGCTGGCCGAGACACGCGGAGACGTGCAGGAGGGGATCGATACCGCGTACTATGCCGCGACCGAGGGGCGCCGGCTGTTTGGGCACGTGGTGCCGAGCGAGCTCCAGTCTAAATGGGCGATGAGCTTCCGCCGGCCGATCGGCGTCGCCGGTCTGATCACGCCCTTCAATTTCCCGCTCGCGATTCCGACGTGGAAGATGTTTCCGGCGCTCGTGTGCGGTAACTCGGTGGTCATCAAGCCCTCAGAAGACGTGCCGCACACGGTGCATCTGCTGGTCGAAATTCTGCTCGAGGCCGGCTTGCCGCCCGAGGTGATTCAGCTGGTGCACGGTGGTGCGGAAGTGGGCGAGGCGATCGTCTCCCATCCGGACGTGCCGCTCGTGTCGTTCACCGGCTCGACGGAGACCGGCTCCCGTATCGGCGAGACCTGCGGGCGGATGCACAAGCGGCTCTCGCTCGAGATGGGCGGCAAGAACGCCATGATCGTCATGGACGACGCCGACCTCGACCTGGCGCTCGAGGGTGTGCTGTGGGGCGCCTTTGGCACGACGGGGCAGCGCTGCACGGCGACGAGCCGGCTGATTCTGCATCGGAAGATTCACGACAAGTTCGTGGCCCGTGTCGCCGAGGCGGCGGAGGGTCTCCGCCTGGGCGATGGTCGCGCGGACAAGACAGACGTCGGGCCATTGATTCACGAAGGCGCTCGGGAAAAGGTCGAGCGCTACGTCGACATCGGCATCGAGCAGGGCGCCGAGCTCGTGACTGGAGGCAAGCGGCCCGGCGGGCGCCTCGGCAGCGGCTTCTTCTACCGGCCAACGATCTTCGCCGGGGTGAAGCCGAAGAGCCGGCTCGAGCAGGAAGAGATTTTCGGACCGGTGCTGAGCGTGATCCGGGTGAACAACTTCGATGACGCGGTGCGCGTCAACAACGACGTGAAGTACGGCCTCTCGAGCTCGCTTTACACCACCAGCGTCGATCGCGCGTTCCGCGCGCTCGAGCTGCTCGACAATGGCATCACGTACATCAATGCGCCCACCATCGGCGCGGAGGCGCACATGCCGTTCGGCGGTGTGAAGGCGACCGGCAACGGGCACCGCGAGGGCGGCTGGGAAGTTTACGAGTTCTACTCGGAAACCAAGGTTGGCTACGTCGATTATTCGGGGCGTCTGCAGCGCGCGCAAATCGATGCATACGACGTGTAGCGCGATGCGCGTGTGAGGGCGGGCCGGTCGCGATTCGTATCGCATCGTGACCGGTTGCGCGCCTTGCATGCGCAGAGTAAGGTTCCACCGTACACCTGCACCTGATCGGTCACGCGAGACGGCCGGGCACTCTCACCGGCGTTCGCAACGAGGTCGAATCCATGCGCCCTATGCAAGTTGGTTCCGGCAAGCGCGGCCCTTCATTCGACGAGGGCTCTCTCGACCAGTATCTGCGCGAGATCAGCCGCTATCCGCTGATTCCGCAGACCGAAGAGGTCACGCTCGCGCAGCGCATCCGGAAGGGTGAAGAGGAAGCGCTGGACAAGCTCGTCCGCAGCAACCTTCGCTTCGTGGTGTCGGTCGCGAAGAAGTATCAGAATCAGGGCGTCTCGCTTGCGGATCTGATCAACGAGGGTAACCTCGGCCTGATCCGCGCCGCCCACAAGTTCGACGAGACGAAGGGCATCAAGTTCATCTCGTACGCCGTGTGGTGGATCCGGCAGGCGATTCTGCAGGCGCTCGCCGAGCAGAGCCGCATTGTGCGTGTGCCGCTCAATCGTGCGGGCACGCTCCACCGGATCGGCAAGCGCTCGTCGGCGCTGTTGCAGGAGCTCGGCCGCGAGCCGACGCCGTCGGAAATCGCCGAAGGGATGGACATCACGATGGAGGAGGTGCAGAAGACCCTCTCCATCTCGCAAAATCACCTTTCGCTCGATGCGCCGCTCACCCCGGGCGAGGACAACAAGTTGCTCGACTATCTGCCTGACACGCAGAACCCCGGCCCGGATTTCGAGACGTTCGAGCACGCACTGACGCAGTCGATCGAGGAAGTGCTGTCGACGTTGAAAGAGCGGGAAGCCAAGATCCTGCGGCTCTACTTCGGGCTGGACGGCCCGGAGCCGATGACGCTGGAGGAGATCGGCACACTGCTCGGCATCACTCGCGAGCGCGTCCGCCAGATCAAGGAGAAGGCGCTGAGCCGGTTGCGCCATGTGAGCCGGGCCCGCGCACTCGAGAGCTTCCTCGCCTGACCGTTGCGCCTCACCTTCGTTACCCCTTTGTCCAATACGGCAGAGGGGTTTTCGATGCCACTCACCTTTCACACACGGCCATGGCAAGCAACGCATCGTTCGATATTTCGACCGGCGCAGACCTGCAGGAGGTCGACAACGCCGTGAATCAGGCGCTGAAGGAGGTCGGTCAGCGATACGACTTCAAGGGCAGCACCTGCACGATCGACTTCGATCGCGAGAAGGGCGAACTGAAGCTCGCGGCCGACACTGAGTATCGGATGACGGCACTCGTTGACGTGCTGCAGTCGAAGATGATCAAGCGCGGCGTGCCGGTGAAGAACCTCAAGGTCGGTGACCTCGAGCCTGCCACGGGGCAGTCGGTCCGCCGCACCGTCACGCTGACGCAGGGGATCCCGCAGGACGCCGCCAAGAAAATCGTCAAGGCGATCAAGGATGCCGGCCTCAAAAAGGTGCAGGCGAGTATTCAGGGCGACGAGGTACGGGTCACCAGCCCCTCCAAGGATGACCTGCAGGCTGCCATGGCGCTCCTCCGCGGCCAGGATTTCGGCATCGAGCTGAAGTTCGGCAACTACCGGGGGTGAGCTGATCACGCGATCCGGCGCCGCCCCGCGCGCGGCCCTCTCGGCACTGGTCGTCGGGGCAATCGTCGCGACCGGAAGTTGCATTCGGCAGGAGGCGCCGGTTGCAGTGCCCGAGCCCGCCGGCGGCGCCGCGGTGCCCGGTGTGCCGAGCGGTCGTGCTCAACCTTCGGTCCGCGTCGGGCTCGAGGTCGGCGCGGGCGCGGTGACGATCGGGGGTGGCGCGGCGCTCCTGCTCACGCAGCCGGACGGATCGACGGTCGCGCAAGTGCCGGCGGGCGAATCCTGGCGCATCATCGTGGCGGGCCCGTCCGTTGCGGCAATCAGCCCAGGGGGGTGGGCGTCGCCGCCGGCCGGGACGATGAGCGTCTCCCCGCGCGACGCGGGCGATCTGATTCGCGTAGGCCGGCGGGAGTACCGCGGTACGCTCGATGTGATTCGCGATCGGACCGGACTCTCCGTCATCAACCGGGTCACCCTCGAGGAATACGTCGGCGGCGTGGTGGGCGGTGAGATGGGCCGCCGCGACTCGAGCGAAATCGAGGCGCTCCGCGCGCAGGCTGTGGTCAGCCGCACGTACGCGCTCCGGAACCGCGGCCGGTGGCGTGCGCAGGGCTTCGATTTCTACGCGACCGTTGCCGATCAGGTCTATCTCGGCCTCGCCGGCGAAAATCCGCTCTCGCGCGAGGCGGTACTCGACACCCACGGACAGGTGATCACGCAGGGTGGTGCGCCGATCGACGCGTTTTTCTTCTCGACGTGCGGCGGACGCACCTCCGATGGCTATGAGGCGTTTCGCGGCGCGACGCGATCGTATCTGAGGTCCATTTACGACGTCGGTCCGGACGGCGTGGCCTACTGCAGTGTGTCGCCAAGGTTTCGGTGGCGTGAGGAGTACAGCGGCGATGCGCTCCGCGCGATGCTTCAGCGAACCCTGCCGGCCGCGGGACTCATCGCCGCCAACCGTGTGGGACGCATACTCGACGTCGGCGCCTCGGGACGGACCGGCTCAGGGCGGGTCGAACGGCTGGCCGTGGCGACGAGCGGCGGTACCGTCCTGGTGGACGGCCCCCAGATTCGCGCAACACTGCGATCGACCAGCGGGGATATTCTTCGGAGCACCGCGTTCGATCTGAACGTGACGCGGCGAAGTGGACAGGTGACGCGGCTCGTGATCGATGGCATGGGCGCCGGGCACGGCGTCGGGATGTGCCAGTGGGGCGCGGTGGGCCGCGCGCGAGCCGGGCAGACGTATCAGCAAATCCTCCAGGCGTACTTCCAGGGCACGCAGATCGAGCGCTACTACTAGCGGCCACGCCGGCCGCGCGAGGAGGTGTCGTGGCAGATCCGCTCAGAGTCGGCATCATCGGTGGCGGAGCCATCGTGCAGGTGGCACACCTTCCGGTGTTGAAGAAGGTCAAGGCGGTCGATGTGCTCGCCATCTGCGACACCGACATGCCCAAGGCGCGCGCCCTCGCCAGCCGCTTCGGCATCAAGGACGCGTTTGACGACATCGAGGACATGCTGCGCTACGAGGCGCTCGACGCACTCGTCGTCTGCACGCCCAATCACCTGCACGAATCGCACATCCTTGCGGCACTCACCGCTGGCCTGCATGTCCTCGTCGAGAAGCCGCTTTCGACCACGGCGGCGAGCGCGCAGAAAATCATGCGCGCGGCGGAAAAGCGCGATCGCGTCGTGATGGTGGGCACCAATCATCGCTACCGGCCCGATGTCCAGATCGTCCGCAGTTTCGTGCAGAGCGGCGAGTTGGGGCAGGTCGACAGCGTGCGCGGCAGCTGGCATGTCTTTCGTGCCAGCCGTGCGCATCTCGGCTGGCGGCAGAAGCGCGAGCTGTCCGGCGGTGGCGTGATGCTCGACCTCGGACTTTCGGTGCTCGATCTCGCGTTGTGGCTGGCCGGCAACCCCAAGCCGGTGCGGGTGAGCGCGTCGCTCGATTTTCCATCTCGCGCCGGGGTGGAAGAATCGGGAAGTGCGTTCGTTATTTGCGAAAACGGAGCATCGATCTTCGTGGACGTGACCTGGCATCACATCGGTGAAGGCGAGCGGTTCGGCGTCGGGATCAGGGGCGGGAAGGGAACGGCAGCGATCAATCCGCTTACGGTCTGGAAGGAGCTGCACGGCGTTCCGGCGGACGTATCACCGACTGGGTCGGTGAGCCGGGAGAATGCGTTTACCGCATCGTACCGGGCCGAGTGGGCTCACTTCCTCGCGGTGGTCGCGGGAGATGCGAAAGCGCCGTCGCTGCAGGAGCACGTCACCCTGCACAAGGTGGTCGATGCGATCTACAAATCTGCACTCGATGGGCGTGATGTCGTGCTCTGAGCCGATCAGAGGCTGATCGTAGTCCCTTCCGCAGCCGCGTCGACGACCAGCGTCGGCGCGGTTTGTCGTGCGTACCGGCGCGCCGCGTCGAGCATCGCGTCGATGGCGATATCGTCGTGCTCGGGCTCGTGGTGGAAGAGGACGAGCCGGCGGCAGCCAGCCGCTGCGGCGAGGTCGATCGCTTCGGTCGGCGTCGAGTGGCCCCAGCCGGCCCGCGCGTCGATCATCGATTCCGA
Organism: Gemmatimonadota bacterium; assembly: GCA_039932015.1. Taxonomy (GTDB): domain Bacteria; phylum Gemmatimonadota; class Gemmatimonadetes; order Gemmatimonadales; family GWC2-71-9; genus JAICUF01. The sequence goes on from JBDTQV010000027.1 coordinate 10,371, forward strand.
GTACATCGCGTCGTGCACCAGCGTGTCGACGCCGGTGAGTGAATCGACGAGCGACTGCCGCCACCCGTCTGGCAGCACGTATGTCCCGCCGGCACCCAGCTCGTTGTCGGTCAGGTACGCGAACTCGGCGCCGCCATCGACCGGCATCAGGCGGTACCCGAGCGTCGTTCCCGGATGGCGCAGGCGAAAGGCGTCGACGCGAAACCCATCGATCTGGAAACGCCCCGGCTCGATATTCTGAACCCGGATCGACGCGGCGAGCGCCTTGAGCGGCACGGGGAATACCATCGGGTCCATCTGGTGGCCCAGAATCTCCTCGAGGGAGACGCCGTCCTGCGCGGCGCCGTAGATGCAGAGCGATGTGTCCTTTGCGCTCAGCGGCTTGAAGAACGGGATCCCCTGAATGTGATCCCAGTGCGTGTGCGACACGAGCAGATCAGCACGTAACGGCGCCCGCCCCGGCGACTGCATGAGCTCGTGGCCGAGGCCGCGAAGGCCGCTGCCGGCATCGAGGATGACGAGATGTTGGTCGCTCGCGACGGTGACACACGGCGTGTTGCCGCCGTAGCGCGCGGTGCCGGGGCCGGGGGTGGGAATGGAGCCGCGCGTACCCCAGAACGTGACCCGGTAGGTCACGCGAACCTTACCTGCGGCTGGGAGTGCATGAAACAATGTGGTGGGACGACCGAAACCCGGCAGCGGCGAACATTACCGCGGCCGGGTGAGAGGGGTCACGACCGGCGGGCGGCCAGCATCAACGAGTGACGATCCATGAGGGTGATGTCTTTCCGCGTGACCTGGATGATACCGCGCTCCACGAGGTTCCGCATCGTCCGCGAGACCGTCTCGCGGCTGGAGCCGATCATCTGAGCAATAGTGTGGTGCGTGAGCTTCCGGGTGATCCGCTCGCCGCCTTCATCCTCCGCCATCCGCAGGAGCAGGTGTGCCACGCGGCCGTTCACATCGAGCAGCACCAGGCTGCCGATTTTTTCGTCCGCCCGCCGAAGGCGCCGCGACGTCTCCTTGAGCAGCGCAATCGCGACTTCCGGCGACTGCCGCAGCCGAGCATGGAAATCCTCTCGGCGAAGCACCAGCAGATTCGAGTCGTCCATTGCGATCACGTGGGCCGATCGCGGCTCTTCGTCGATAACCGCCATTTCGCCGAAGAAGCTGCCCTCGCCCAGCACCGACAGGATGACCTCGCGGCCATCCTCCGCGATCAGGACGACTTTGACCTGTCCACCCGCCACGAGATAGAGGGAATCGCCTGGGTCGTCCTCGAACACGATGACGCTGCCCTTGGGGTAGCTGCGCTCGCGGGTGAGGTCGGCGAAGGCGGTCAGGTCGGCTTCGGGCAATCCCGTGAACAGCGGGACCTTCCGGAGAACCTCGATCGGGGACAGCGGCACGGATACCTCGTCGGTCGCGTGATGATGACGGAAGTGTAAGTGGTTATGATACTTGCGCCCTACGCGCATGTCAATTGAGTTGGCGGGGCGCGAGGCGACTTGCTCGCGTATGGCATTGGACGCTAAATTCATCGGCTTGTCCAGAAGCTGAACGCTCGCACACGGTTGGCAACAGCCCATACGCGCGAGCCCCATGCGAGGAGTATCCAGTGAAGGCCGATCTGCATCCCAAGTACCAGAAGCTTACCGCCCAGTGCGCCTGCGGCAACACGTTCGAGACGCGATCGACGGCGGAGAGCATCCACGTCGAAGTCTGCGCGCAGTGCCACCCGTTCTTTACGGGCAAGCAGCGCATGATCGACACCGCCGGCCGCGTCGACCGCTTTCGCAAGCGCTATCAGACGAACGACGCGCCGGCCCAGGCATAACCCATGGAGGCCCGACTCCGCCAGGCACTGGCCCGGGCGGAGGAGGTCGCCCGGCTTCTGACCGATCCGGCGGTTACGCGGGACCCCGCCCAGCTCAAGCTGCTCGGGCGCGAGCACACGCGGCTCGCGCCGGTCGTCCGGGTCCACGATCGACTGAATCGCCTTCAGGATGACCTGTCGCAAGCTCGGGGGATGGCCGATGAGGCCGATCCCGAGCTTGTTGCGTTGATTCGGGAGGACCTGAACCGCCTTCCGCCGGAAATCGAGCGCCTCGACGCCGAGCTCCACGATCTGTTGCTTCCGCGCGACCCGCACGACGATCGCGACGCCATCATGGAAATACGCGCCGGCACCGGCGGCGACGAAGCGGCGCTGTTCGCGGCCGATCTGTACCGCATGTATCAGCGCTACGCCGAACGGCACGGCCTGAGCTGGGAGCCGATGACGTCGAGTGATGGGACGCTCGGCGGTCTCAAGGAGGCGATCATCGCGGTGCGCGGGCCGGAAGCGTTCGGCCTCCTCCGCCGCGAATCCGGAGTCCATCGCGTCCAGCGAGTGCCTGCTACCGAGACGCAGGGGCGGATTCACACATCTGCCGCCACGGTCGCCGTCCTGCCCGAGGCGGAAGAAGTCGACGTCACCATCGATCCGCAGGATCTCAAGATCGACGTCTTCCGCTCCTCCGGCCCCGGCGGACAGAGCGTGAACACGACCGACAGTGCCGTTCGGATCACGCACCTTCCCACTGGGCTCGTGGTGAGCCAGCAGGATCAGAAGTCACAACTGCAAAACAAGCTCAAGGGAATGGAAGTACTGCGCGCACGACTGCTTGACCGCATGATCGCGCAGCAGGAGGCGGCGCGATCGAGCGAGCGCCGGTCGATGGTCGGCACTGGCGATCGCTCGGCGAAGATTCGCACGTACAACTACCCGCAGAGCCGGGTGACGGACCACCGCATCAACCTGTCCGTACACAACCTTTCCGATGTGATGAACGGCCACATCGACGAGCTGGTGGACGCGATCCGCATGGCGAGCCGACAGGAAGCGATCGATGGTTGAGGCCGCACCGACGCTTGGTATGCTGTTGGCCGACGCGCGCGCACGGCTGGGATCGGCCGGTGTGTCGGATCCCGCGCGCGAAACGCTCCGAATCTGGGCCGACCTCGCTGGCCGCCGTCCAGGCGATGCCGTGGCGCTCAACGCGGATCTGGTGGCACCGGAGTTCGCGGAACGCCTCGAACGTGCTTTCCTGCGGCGCCAATCTGGCGAGCCACTCGCGTACGTGACTGGCATTGCCGGGTTCCGCCAT
>JBDTQV010000028.1:0-13480 GCA_039932015.1 Gemmatimonadota bacterium
TTAGGCGCGACTCTCGCCGCAAGAAAGGTCCTGTGAATCATCCGGTGTCCCGTCGCCGCTTCGTCGCCGCTCTTTCGGCAACCGCCGGTGCTGCACTGACGGATGCGTGCGCCGTGGAACCGTATCGTCTGGACGTGGCGCATCATTCTGTCCCGGTCCGCGGCTTACCGCCGGGACTCGACGGCTTACGCATTGCGCAGGTCAGCGATGTGCATCTTCCCGGCACGCCGGCTGAAGCGGAGCGCGCTGCAGCAGCAATCGAGCGGGAACGGCCGGACGTCGTGGTCCTCACCGGCGACATGGTCGAGCATCAGCAGGCAATTCCGGCCCTCGCGTCGCTCGCGCCGCGCCTTCGCGGCTCGCTCGCGACGTTCGCAGTGTTCGGCAACTGGGAATACCGGGGGCGGATCACTACGCGGCAGCTCGAAGCTGTCTACGGGCGCGCGGGTATCGAGCTCCTGGTCGATAGCGCTGCCGCAGTGAACCACAACGGCAGCAGCCTGGGTGTCCTGGGCTTCGATGACTCGGTGATCGGGCATCCGGTGCTTGCCCGCGCACTCTCCGCGCGGATACCATCTGCCTACGAGATCTGGCTGATGCACGCGCCACTCTATGCCGACGATATTGCGAGCCGCGTGGACGCGCCTCCCGGACTCGTGCTCGCAGGCCACACGCACGGCGGTCAGATCCGATTGCCCGGCGCAACGCCGTATACGCCGCGGGGGTCGGGTCGCTACGTGAGCGGTTGGTATACGACTGGTCTCGGGCGGATGTACGTGAGCCGCGGAATCGGCACGGCCGCGATCCGTGCGCGGCTGTTCTGTCCGCCCGAGTTGCCGATCTTCACGCTTCGGCGCACTTGATGACCGGCTCCAGACTTACCAGGGTTGAAGCGCTCCCTGGTAGTCGACGAAACGGCCCGCATCGGCCGCGGTGAGGCGGCGGGCAACGGCGAGGATACCGCGGACCGATCGCTCCGGCGAGAGCGCCGCCCCCGATCCGCCCATATCGGTGCGAACCCATCCTGGCGTAATGGCAACTACCACGATGCCGCGTGGCGAGAGATCCGCGGCGAGGGCGCGGGTCATGATGTTCAGCGCGGCCTTGCTCGCCGCGTACGCATAGTCCCCGCCTTCGGTCTTGCTCGCCACCGACCCGACCAGCGACGACACGTTCAGGACTCGGGCCCGGCCGGCCTCGAGAAGGTCGAGGTAGTGGCGGGCGATCAGTACCGGCCCCGCGGCGTTGACGCGGAACACATCGGTGAGCTCTGCCATGGTAAGCCCGTCGAGGCCCGTGGCGGCAGGGTTCCAGCTGCCGCTCCGTGCCGGGTACATGCCGGCATTGTTGATCAACAGCTCAATCGAATCGACGGATGTGGGCAACGCAGCGCGCGACGCGACGATCGAGCGCTCGTCTCCAGCGTCGAGCATCAGCGGAATGATCCGATCGCCATGGCGGTCAGCGAGCGCCGCGATCGCATCCGACGACTTGCGCGTCGTTGCGATGACGCGGTCGCCGCGTTCGGCGGCCTGGCGTGCCAGCTCGAGCCCGATGCCGCGGCCCGCCCCGGTGATCAGTGTCGTGTTCATAGCCTACTCCGCGCCTGCAAGGCTGTACATCGCGCGCCAGACCCGGAATGCCCCGCGATAGTCTTCGTGCGTATACTCGACGGTGCGTCCCGCCGTGCGGCGTGTTCCGGGAATCAGCAGAGCCATTTCCGCCATGTGAGTCTGTGCAAAATCGATTGCGACCGTCACCGGACCTTCTACGGTGAACGGCGTGTGGCGGTGCTCGAGCGCGCGCTTGACGCCGTCATGGATCCGCCGGCGCGCGATGGCTGGCGCGACGCTCCGCGCAGCATAGCGCCCGATGGCCTCCTTCACCACTACCGTCTGGACGCCATCGCCGAGGAGCGCCGCCGCTTCCGCCGCGATGGCCGAATCGCCGCTCACCATCGCCACCGGTACGCCGAAGCTTCCGGCGAGCGCGGCGTTGAGGCCCAGCTCACCGAACGCATTGCCGTTGATGCGCACCTCGTGGACACGGTCGGTGTAGGTGTGGTCGATCGTCGCGGCGGCCGTACCGGCACGGCCGTGATATCCAATGAACAACGCCGCATCGAACCCGCGATCGATGCCTTCCATCATGCTGAGTGGCTTCGGGCTGCCGCTGATCAGCTCAGCCGCCTCGTGCAGCTCGTCGACAAGCAGATTCCGCATGAGCCAATGACTGTCGTTCACGCACACCGCGGTGGCACCCGCGGCCAGGGCCCCTTCAATTGCCGCGTTCGCCTCCGCCGTCATCAGCCGGCAGGACCGCGCGTAGTCCGCCGCGTACCGCGGCTCTACCGGATTCGTCTGGTCTTCGTGGGCAATGCCCGCTACGCCTTCCATGTCAACCGACATATAGACCCGCATCGGTGCTCCGGTGTTGCCAAGTGTCCCGTCACCATGGTAGGGTGCAGGTCCAACAATCGGGGGATGGCGGTATGCGTGCAACTCGCGCGCTGGTGGTGGGACTGATGCTGGCCGCGTGCACCGGCGGGGCCAGCGATCGATCGACGCTCGATCTGGGGCGGTCGTACACACAATGGATGTTCGCTGGCGAATTCGACAAGCTCTGGGCCAGGTTCACGCCGGAAATGCAGCGCACATTCGCCACCCGGGCGGACCTGGAGCAGTTCGTCGGTCGTACGGCTCAGGAGCTTGGGCACGAAAAAGGCCGGGCATCGGAACGGAGCTCCACGGCAGCCGGTACCCGGGTGTACAGCCGGACCGCCTCGTTCGATCGGGCACCGCGGCCGGTTGAGATTCAGTGGTCACTCGCGCCGGACGGACGCGTCACCGGCATGTTCGTGCGCCCGGTTCCTGCCGACTCGGCGCGCGCGGATTCAGCAGGCCCTCAGTAAAGCCTGGCCCCCAAGGGCGCCGCACGCTCCGGCACAACGAGGATGACTTCACCCTCGGCGTCCGGCACCCCGAGTACGAGCACTTCCGAAGTGAATCCCGCGATGACCCGCGGCCCGAGGTTGACTGCCGCGAGCACGAGTTGCCCGGCGAGCTCCGCGGCGGTGTAGTGCGTGGTGAGCTGCGCGCTCGAGCGAAGCTCGCCCAGCGGCCCGAAGTCGATCCAGAGCTTGTATGCCGGCTTCCTTGCCGGGACGTTCGGCTCGGCTCTGAGGATTCGTCCGACGCGGACGTCGAGCGCAGCGAATGCCTCTGCACTCATACGAGCAGTCTCCTCATACGAGCAGTCTCCTCATACGAGCAGCTCTCCCCGAAGCACCGTCACGGCCTGCCCGCCGAGATGCACGCGGGGTGCCGCCAGCCTGACTCGCACGATGCCACCGCGCGCAGACGCTTGAAATCCGGTCATTTCGCTTTGGCCCAATCGCTCGGCCCAATACGGCGCGAGCGAGCAGTGCGCGCTGCCGGTGACCGGATCTTCCGGAACGCCGAGTGCAGGGGCAAAGAAACGTGAAACGAAGTCGTAGCCGCGCGTCTCCGCGCGGCTCGTGACGACGACGCCGCGCGCCGGAAGCGATTCGAGGCGCGCCAGATCCGGGCGCAGTTCACGCACGGCACGCTCCGATCCGACCTCGACGATCAGATATCCGAGGTCATTCTGTCCGGTGAACCCAATCTCCGCGCGAAGCGCGGCGCCCAGACCGTCGAGCGGCGGAACCGGCAGCACGGGCTTGGACGGAAAGTCGAGCCAGATCCAGCCGTCCGCACCTGCGGCGGTAAGCACGCCGCTTCGCGTGTCGAATCTGGCCACGGCTCCCGGCGCGAGATGCCCTTCCTCCCACAATACATGCGCGGCGGCGATCGTCGCGTGTCCACAGAGATCCACCTCCGTAGATGGCGTGAACCACCGCAGGTCGAACCCCGCGCCGCGCGGCGTGACGAACGCCGTTTCGGCGAGGTTCATCTCGCTCGCGACTGACTGCATCCATTCCGTGCTGCGCGCAGCCGAGAGCACGCATACTGCCGCAGGATTGCCACGGAATGGCGCGGCCGTGAACGCGTCAACCTGAATGACTGCCTGACCGCTCATGCCTGCTCTCCTGGTGCAGCGCTGCGTCGCGCGCGCGGAGGACTCGCGCGTTGCGCTGGTGTAGATGATCGACTGGGAGGATGAAGATATCCGAAAGGGAAATGCTTCGCGCCTGGCGCGCGCGTGATCGGTTGGTGGCGGCGCCTACCAGTAGATCACCGACACCAGGCGATACGGTTCCGGCGCGATTGCAGGGGGTGCACTGGACATCCGTGGAGGTTCAGCAGGGTGTGCGGGACCACGCGCATCGACCGGTTCTTCGGCCAGCAGGGTGGCGTTCACGAGGTCGCGACGGGCGGAGCCGGTGCGCTCGAGCGACGAAGCAAATTGGACAGCACTTCCGGTCGCGCCAGCCGACCGTTGCACGTCAACAACCGTGACGGTCGCCTGAATGGACCCGGCACCCTGCGCCTGCGCCGCGCCAGCGGCGGAGAGGGTGAAGGCCGCTGAGAGGAGTATTAGGCGGTGCCGGGACATGCGACGCTGCAACGCATTGTCAGTGCCGAGGGTTGCAATCTGTAAGTGCGTAGCGCAAATGAACTTGCACGAGCGACGATCAACGGCTCACTCTCCAGGAGTGCGACACCACGATGGATCCCGAACCCAATGCCATGCGGATACTTAACCCGGACGAGGTGTAAAAAGATCGGGCGCTCGCGCGCCCGATCGGTAGCACGGAACAGCGAATCGGGATCAGCTGTTGTCGTCGGCGGCGTCCGCCACGTCCTGTTGCGCTTTCCCTACATTCTTCTGGATCTTCCCCTTCGCTTCCTGCGCAAGGCCCTTCACGTGTTCGCTCCCATTGTCCGTCGCGTCGCCGAACTTGGCACGGGCTTTTCCTTCAAGCTCCTTGGCGGCACCCTTGACGCGGTTCTTGGCGCCGTCGGCGTCCAGGTCTTTGCGGTCGGTCATGATTGCGTACTCCTGTCGAGGGAAATCTCGCCGGTCAGCGAGACACCTCAAACTGGGAGCATCCGCGACGGATGGCGGTGATCTCTCTCACCGCGCTGCGGCCGGTTCATCGGAGGCTGTGTCCGCGAGTGCGGCACGCGCCGACACCTCGGCGTAGTGACAAGCCACGAGCGATCCGTGCACCGGCCGGAGCAGCGGCAGCTCGGTGCGGCACCGTTCGCTCCTGAGCGGGTGGAAGCACCGCGTATGGAACGGGCATCCGCTCGGCGGATTCGAAGGGCTCGGCAGGTCTCCTGAGAGGACGATGCGATTCCGCTGCGCAGCGGGATCCGGCTCGGGCACAGCCGACAGCAGCGCTTGCGTATACGGATGGCGCGGATCCGCCAGCAGCGTCTCGGTGGCGGCCGTCTCGACGATGTGGCCGAGGTACATGACGGCGACACGATGCGCGATTTGCCGAACCACCGCGAGATCGTGCGCGATGAACAGGTATGAGAGCCCGCGCTGCTGCTGCAGATCCGCGAGCAGATTCAGCACCTGCGCCTGTACCGACACGTCGAGTGCGGACACCGGTTCGTCACAGACGATAAACGTGGGTTCCACCGCAAGCGCGCGCGCGATCCCGATCCGCTGCCGCTGGCCCCCGGAAAACTCATGCGGATACCGGCGCGCGTAGCTTGGATCGAGCCCGACCTCTTCCAGCAGCGACGCAACGCGCGACGCAATCGCGTGCTTCGGCAGGAGCCGGTGGATCTCGATGCCCTCGGCGATCGCCGCGCCGATCATCATCCGCGGGTTGAGCGAGCTGTACGGGTCCTGGAAGATGATCTGCATGCGGCGGCGGAGCGCGCGCAGCGGCTCGCGTCCGAGCGAGAAGACATCCTGCCCCTCGAATACCACCGAGCCCGACGTTGGCGGCTGCAGCCGGAGGATCGTTCGGCCGACCGTGCTCTTGCCGCAGCCCGATTCACCCACGAGGCCGAGCGTCTCGCCGCGCGAGATTTCAAACGACACGCCATCCACCGCGCGCACCGGCGGCGCCTTGGCGGCAAACATCCCGCCGCTCCGGTAATACTTCACCAAGTCGGTGACGCGGAGCAGCACTGAACTTCCATCCCGCTCGGCGGTTGGGCTCACGGCCTGGAATCTCCGGCGAGCCAGCAGCGCATCTGGTGATCGGCGGCGACATCCAGCAGCGGCGGCATCTGCTCGCTCTTCGGATGCACGATCGGACAGCGGGGCCGGAACCGGCAGCCGGACGGCCACGCGGTGGGTGGGGGGACGCTGCCGCGGATGGGGTTCAATCGCTGGATTGGTCCGGAGAGGCGCGGCACCGAGGCGAACAAGCCCTGCGTGTACGGATGCGACGGCCGCGCGAACAGCTCGGCCGTGGGTGCCTCCTCGACGATCTGTCCGGCGTACATGACGGCCACCCGGTCCGCACGCCCGGCGACGATGCCGAGGTCGTGCGTGATCAACAATACCGACATCCCGCGGCTGGCGCGGAGGTGATCGAGTACTTCGAGGATTTGTGCCTGCACGGTGACATCGAGTGCCGTAGTCGGCTCGTCGGCGATGAGCACATCCGGCTCCGCCGACAGCGCGATCGCGATCATCACGCGTTGCCGCATCCCGCCGCTGAGCTGGTGCGGGTAGGCGCGGAGCCGGGCCGCGGCGTCACCGACGCCCACTTCGGTGAGAAGCTGCTCGGCGCGCGCCATCGCATCGCGGCGCGGTACGTCGAAGTGGGCCCGGATCCCCTCGGAAATCTGATCGCCAACGGTGAATACGGGATTCAGGCTCGTCATTGGATCCTGGAAGACGAACCCGCACACCCGCCCGCGGATGCCGCGCACTTCCCGTTCGCTCATGGCCAGTACGTCGCGGTCGCGAAGCCGAATCGCGCTGCCTGCCTCGATCCGTCCCGGCGGCGGGACGAGACGTACCAGTGCCAGTGCGGTAACCGACTTGCCGCAGCCGGATTCCCCGACCAGCGCCATCGTCTGGCCGCGCACCAGATCGAATGACACGCCGTCGACGACGGGAATGCGCACTCCCTGCGCGGGGAAGGTGACGCGCAGGTCACGCACGCTGAGGACGGCAGTGCCGGGGAGGGTGGGGGTATCGCTCGTATGCGTCAGTGGCTGCTCAACGATGAGGATCGAGGGCGTCGCGGAGTGCGTCGCCGATGAGATTGACCGCGAGCACCGTCACGGTGATCGCAATCGCCGGGAACATTGTGGCCCAGGGAGCGGTGACCAGCGTCGCCCGGCCTTCGAAGATCATGCCGCCCCAGGACGGTCGCGGTGGCCGGAGCCCGAGCCCGAGGAACGACAGTCCCGCTTCCAGCAGGATCACCTCGCCGACTCCGAGCGTCGCCGCGACGAGCAGCGGCCCGAGCGCGTTGGGAAGCAGATGCCGAAACATAACGCGGCCGGCGCGCGCGCCGAGCCCGTGCGCCGCGGCGACGTAGTCGCTCTCTCGAAGGCGCAGCACCTCCGCGCGAACGAGGCGGCTGGTGCCGAACCAGCCAGTGACGCCCACGACCAGCACGAATGCCGCCGGCGGAATCGCCTCCCACATGGCCAGCAGGAGGAGCAGCAGAAATAGCCGCGGGATCGCGAGCGCCGCATCGACGATACGCATCGCGACGGCATCGGCGGCCCCCCCCCAGTATCCGGCACCTAGCCCGACGAGCGCTCCGATCGTAATCGACAGCGTGACCGCAATGGCGGCCACTGCCAGCGAAACGCGCCCTCCGTTGGCAACGCGTGACAGCACGTCCCGGCTCAGCTGATCGGTGCCGAGTGGGTGTGCCGCGCTCGGCGGCTGGCTGGCGTGCTCGATATCCGGCTGCTCAATGGGGCTTGGCAGGAATGCCGGGCTCGCCACCGCCGCGGCCACGACCACGGCGAGCGCGATGAGGCCGGCTCGACCGGGTGCGCGGCGCCATACCGCGGCAAGCAGCGAGGTCCCGTGACGAGGCGACTCGGTCACGCGTGGCGCACGCGCGGGTCGAGCACCGCGTACAGCACGTCGGCGAGCAGCCCGCCCGCAATCACGAGCGTGCTCACGAGCAGCGCCGTGCCCATGAGCAGCGGATAATCGCGTGAGGCGACGGCCACCGCCGCCAGACTGCCCAGACCGGGCCATGCGAAGACCTGTTCGACGAACACGGAGCCGGTCACCAGAATCGGGAGCCACAGCCCGAACAGCGTCACCACGGGAAAGAGCGCGTTGCGCCACGCGTGGTGCCAGACGGCACGCCGCTCGGTGATACCCTTGGCGCGCGCGGTCTGCACAAAGGGCAGTGCAAGCGCGTCGATCATCGCGGCGCGCTGATAGCGCATCGTCGCGGCAACGCTCACGAGTGAGAGCGTGAATGCCGGCAGCAGCAAGTGTCGGAGGAGGTCGGTGGCGCGCGCGGCGAACCGCGCATTCGGGGACAGCAGCACATCGTGCATGCCGCCGGGCGGCAGCACCCGCCAATGGGTGGCGAAGAGCCATGCCAGCACGAGTGCCAGCGCAAACGAGGGGATAGCGTACGCGGTGAGCGACACGAACTCGAGCGCGCGATCGGCGAGCCGCCCCTGGCGCACCGCCTGCCGCACGCCGAGCCACAGACCGAGCGTGAAATTGAGCAACAGCACCGTCGCGCCGAGCAGCAGGGTTGCGGGCAACCGTTCGGCAATGAGCCGCGCAACCGGACGCGAATACTCGATCGACGTGCCGAGATCCCCGCGCACGGCCGCGCCGGCAAATTGGCCGAACTGCGTGAGCATCGGCTGATCGATACCGTATCGTGCGCGGAGCGTCGCGACTTCGCGCGGCGACACGGGACGATCATCGCCCAGCCGCGAGAGCGGATCGCCGGGCGCGACGCGCATGAGGACGAAGAGCAGGCACACTGCGACACCGAGCGTTAGCACGGCCTCGCCGGCGCGCCGGATCAACCAGCGTGACACGTGCGCTCAGGAGCCAGGTGTGCGGTCCCGCGCAATCGCCTCGCCCGGCTTCACGGTCCAGCGCCAGAGCGTGATCCAGGCGGATTCAGGGCGGATATCTACATGGTCGAAACGCGAGCTTACGGCGTAGACGGTGGTCGGCGCGTACATGAACGCGGCCGGCGCGTCGCGCTCGATGCGGCGCAGCGCCGACTGCCACAATGTGTCTGCGCCGCGGCTCGCAAGGATCGCTCGTTCGATCAGCGAGTCGACCGCGGGGTCGCAGTAGTGAGCGACATTCGAGCCGCCACGGCAGGTCCAGCTCTGGGTCAGCCCTGCCGGCGTCGGGTCCTGGGTCGCACTGGAGAAATCGATGTCGAACTGCCCCTTGTTGCGGCGCTCGCCAGTGACGCTGCCCTCGATGACCGCGAGGTCGATCGCGGCGCCCACCTGGCGGAGCTGTTCCTGGATTTGCAGCGCCATCTGGCGTCGGGTGGCGCTCTGCGTGGGCACCATGAGCGAGAGCCGGAGGGGGCGGCCACCCTTTTCGAGCGTGCCGTCACCGTCGCTGTCGCGCCACCCGGCGGACGCAAGCAGTGTTCGGGCCGCCGCCAGATCCTGGCCGCGTGCCTCCGGTGAGCGGTTGCCGATCCAGAGCTGCTTCGACACCGGACCGTACGGCACCTGTGCGGACGAGCCCAGCACCGCGCGGACCATGCTCGCGCGATCGAGCGCGAGCACCAGCGCGCGGCGTACCGAGCTGTCGGAGAGGATCGGATGCGGCCGGGCGAGGTTCGTCGGGTCACGCTGGTTGAACAGCAGATATCCCACAGTGTTCGAGGGCACCTGGATCAGGCGGAGCGCGTGAGCATCGCTGATGCGGGCGGCGTTCTCGAGTGGCGGGATGACGGCGCCGAGCGCATCCAGCTCACCCGAGAGCAGCAGGTTCAGGCGGGCGTCCGGATCCGGAACGACGCGAATCACGACGCGGCGAATACCCGGGCGGCCCAGGAAGAACGAATCGCTCGCCGCGAGCTCCAACGTCTCGGCATTGTCGGCCACGATGTGGTATGGCCCGTTGCCGACCGGTGCCTGCACGAATGGCGATGTGCGCATTTCCTCCGGGCTCATCTGCTCGAGGAGATGCGCCGGCAGCGGCTGGACATGGAAGACGGCGTCGTAGAGCTGCTCGGCGTACGGCTGGTCGAATCCGATCACCACCAGGTGATCGCTTTCTGCCGTGACTGACCGGATGTGCCGCAGAAGGCCGGACAACGTGGACGAGAAGATCGAGTCGCGCGCGAGGCCGAACGTGAACACGACGTCGTGTGCGGTGACGGGGGCGCCGTCGTGCCATCGTGCGCGCGGGTCGAGCTCGAAGGCGAGCGTGATGGAATCGCGGCGAGACCAGCTCCGTGCGAGCTGCGGCTCGAACCCATCGTCGCCGGTCGTTCGGTGATCGGCGCCGAGTCCGGCGAGCCGGAGGAACAACAGGTCTGCGGCTTCCTGATCGGCCGTGCGCCTGGTGGCGGGCAGAACGGGAGCGAGCGACGTGGCGCGCTCACCTACCGCGAGCACGGCCGTGCCGGGCGCAGGCGCCGGGGCTTCAGGGGTGCAGGCCGCGACGCCGGCGAGCAGGACGACCGCAGTGAGCAGCATCCGGCGCATGGGCGCTCCGGGAGCAGGAGTTGTGGCGAGTGTGTCTCAATCTAGCATCGAGCGCGTTGCGAGTGCCACGGAGTCAGCGGCGCCAGGTCCAGCTCTCAGAGGTGAAACGACCGAGGTGGGCGGCGGAACGCCCGACGAGTTGCGTGACCTGCGCCACGTCGACCGGTGCCCATCCCGCGGCCCACTCCCGTGACGCGCACTCGTGAAACGTGCGTGCAACCGTGGCAGCCGAGACCGGCTCTGGCAGCAACGCATTGAGCGGCGCCTCGCTGCCCGCCAGGCCGCCGCCCCGCATCACGTCGGCAACGACCGACTGATCGTCATCCAGCAGAATCGAGCCGTGCTGCAGAAACGCGGCGCCTTCGCGGAGTTGTGCGCTGCCCACAACCTTTCTGCCGTTGGCGATGACCTCGCCGCCTACGGGGCGCGCGAAGCACGCGCCCGCGTCGAGGGTCTGCGGCGACTCCGGCGCCGCGAGCTCCGCGCTCGCGCCGAGTGCGATGAGCGCTCTCGCGATGGTTGCGTGGATGGTTCGGTAGGCGGTGGGCAGCGGTCCAAACTGCGCTGCCGGCGCGGCAACCGCGTAGGTGAGCTCGCGCGCATGCCAGACGGCGCGGCCGCCGGTGGGGCGCCGCACTGCGGCGAGGCCCCGGCGCTCGATCTCGGCGCGATCATAACGCCGAAGCGCCGGCTCATGCCGGCCGAACGAGAGGCAGTGTGGGTGCCACCGATAGAGTCGCAGCATGCAGAGACCCTCCTGGGCCGCGAGGTCCAGGAGGGTCTGGTCGATGGCCATGTTGTCCGGGCCGGGCCGGGGCTCGAGATCGAGCCAGACCCGACCGTTCAATACGCCTCCATGCCCACGCAGCTGCAGACAAGATTCCGGTCGCCGTAGGCGCTGTCGATCCGGCCTACCGTGGGCCACACCTTGTGCGCGCGGGTCTGCACCGTGGGGAACGCCGCGCGCTCGCGCGAGTATGGGCGCTCCCAATTATCCGCGGTCACGTCGGTGAGCGTGTGCGGCGCGTTGGTGAGCAGATTGTCCTCGCGCGCGGCAATGCCCGACTCGACCTCCCGGATCTCATCACGAATAGCGATCATCGCGTCGCAAAACCGGTCGAGCTCTTCTTTCGACTCGCTCTCGGTCGGCTCGACCATGAGCGTGCCGGCGACGGGGAACGAGACCGTGGGCGGATGAAACCCGTAATCGATGATCCGCTTCGCGATGTCCTCCACCTCGATCCCGGCGGATGCCTTGAACGGTCGAGTATCGATGATGCATTCGTGCGCGATCAGTCCATTCGCCCCGCTGTACAGCAGCTGGTAGTGCCCTTCGAGCCGCTTGGCGATGTAGTTCGCGTTCAGAATCGCGACCTTCGTCGCCTCGACGAGTCCCTCGTGGCCCATCAGCGCGATGTACGCCCACGAGATCGGGAGTACGAGCGGACTGCCCCAGGGCGCCGCCGAGACGGTACCGCTTGGGTCGGCGTAGCCCAGATCGACCACGGGATGGCCGGGCAGATGGGGCGCGAGATGCAGCGCAACGCCGATCGGCCCCATGCCCGGGCCGCCACCGCCGTGCGGAATGCAGAAAGTCTTGTGGAGATTGAGATGACAGACGTCCGCGCCGATGTCGCCGGGGCGGCAGAGGCCGACCTGCGCGTTCATGTTGGCGCCGTCCATGTACACCTGGCCGCCCTGCTCGTGGACGATCCGGCAGATTTCCCGGATCGACGCCTCGAACACGCCATGGGTGGACGGATACGTGACCATGAGCGCGGCGAGCGTGTCGCGGTGCTGCACCGCCTTCGCACGCAGGTCCTCGACATCGATGTTGCCGTTCGGGTCACTCTTGACCGGCACGACCTGCATGCCCGCCATCACGGCGCTCGCGGGGTTGGTGCCGTGCGCGGACATCGGAATGAGGCAGGTGGTGCGGTGCGCGTCGCCTCGTGCGCGATGGTATGCGCGGATCACGAGCAATCCTGCGTACTCGCCTTGCGAGCCGGCGTTGGGCTGCAGCGACACGCGGGCAAATCCGGTAATCTCGGCCAGCTGATACTCGAGCGACGCGAACATCGCCTGGTATCCCTGCGCCTGATCGCGAGGCGCGAAGGGATGCAGCCGGTTGAACTCGCGCCAGCTCACCGGAATCATCTCGGTCGTCGCGTTGAGCTTCATGGTGCACGAGCCGAGCGGAATCATGGCGCTGGTGAGCGAGAGGTCGCGCGCCTCGAGCCGGCGGAGATACCGCAGCATCTCCGTCTCGGAGTGATAGCGGCTGAAGACCGGGTGCGTGAGGTACGGCGACGTGCGACGGAGTGCCTCGGGAATTGCGCTCGTGGCCGCCGTGTCGTCGATAGCGGGCAGCGGCCGGTCGAGCCCGAAGATGGCGATGAGATCGGCGAGATCGGCGATGGTGACGGTTTCATCGAGTGCCACCGTCAGCCGCGTGGGCGTCAGCACCCGCAGGTTGATGCGGCGCGCGCGGGCCGCTTCGACCAGGCGCGGGAGCGCCCAGCGCTCGACTTCCACGCAGACGGTATCGAAGAACGCCTCGTGAACGATCGTATACCCGAGTCGCCGGAGCGCGTCCGCCAGCGTCGCAGCGCGCGCGTGCACCTGCGCGCCGATGCGGCGGATACCTTCGGGACCGTGATAGACAGCGTACATCGCCGCCATGACGCCGAGGAGCACCTGCGCCGTACAGATGTTGCTGGTGGCCTTGTCGCGGCGAATGTGCTGCTCGCGCGTCTGCAGTGCCATGCGGAGCGCCGGGCGGCCGGCGGTGTCACGCGACACGCCGATGATGCGGCCGGGAATGTGGCGCTTGTGTGCGTCACGGGTGGCGAAGAAGGCGGCGTGCGGGCCGCCGTATCCCATCGGCACGCCAAAAC
>JBDTQV010000029.1:0-13382 GCA_039932015.1 Gemmatimonadota bacterium
ACCGGCGCCGATGACGACGTGTCGGACACGATGAGCGCGATTGCCGTATCGGGACGCTGTGGATTGGTGTGAACCGGCGTGGCGAAGTACGCGATCCCCGCATAGCGCGCGCTCAGGAGATACACCGCGCTCGTGTCCACCAGAAATCTGAATGCGAATCGTCCCCGCGCGTCCGCCAAAGTCGAATCGACGGGCCCCTGCTCCTCCCGTCCGACGCGATGCAGCACCACGCGCGTGCCGGGCGCGACGAGGGTGTCATTTCCGACGAGCCGCACGACGCGACCCTCGGCGCGCACGCGCACCTGCGCCCGGCCAGGTGTCGCGAGCACGGCCAGTGCCGCGCACGCCCACAGCAGCGTAAGCCTAGGGATTGAACTTGCCGAAATCCTGCGGGTCCATCTTCTCGAGATAGTCCTTCAGCTTGGCGGCATCGAGTGTCGGATCCGGGGCGGGCTCGTCGGTCTCGATGCCGCTCTCGTCCAGCAGCGCCTCACTGGTGAAGATCGGCGCATTGAGGCGCAGCGCCAGGGCGATGCTGTCGCTCGGGCGCGCATCGACCTGGAACACGTGATCCTCTCGGCGGATCAGCAGCTCGGCGAAATACGTGTTCTCCTTGACGGAGCTGATCACGACGCGTCGCAGTTGCCCGCCCAGGCCGATGATGATCTGCTTGAGCAGATCGTGGGTCAGCGGACGCTGGGCCTTGAGTCCCTGCAGCTCCATGGCGATCGCGCTCGCCTCGGCCGGCCCGATCCAGATCGGCAGCACGCGACTGCCCCCCTTCTCGCGGAGCAGCACGACCGGCGTGTTGGTCGTGCGGTCGAGTCCGAGGTGCGCCACGGTCACTTCGAGCATGGTCAGATCACCGAGAGCAGATCCTTCACTCGGTCGGTCGCTTCCCAGGTGAAGAATTCGTGCTTGCGCGGGCCGGCGGCGTACCGTGCGCTGTAGGGCCGGCGTCCAAAGTGCCCATACGCGGCGGTGGGACCGTAGATCGGGCGCTTCAGTTTGAGCGCCTTGATGATGGCACCCGGGCGAAGATCGAAGACTTCGCGCACGGCCTTCTCGAGCATGGTATCCGGCACGCGGCCGGTGCCGAACGTGTCGACCATGACCGAGACCGGCTGCGCGACGCCGATGGCATATGCCACCTGCACCTCGCACCGCCGCGCGAGCTTCGCCTCGACGATGTTCTTTGCCACCCAGCGCATCGCATATGTGGCGGAGCGGTCCACCTTGCTCGGGTCCTTGCCGCTGAACGCGCCGCCGCCATGGCGGGCCATCCCGCCATACGTGTCGACGATGATCTTGCGTCCGGTGAGGCCGGCGTCACCATGCGGCCCGCCGATCACGAAGCGGCCGGTCGGGTTGATCAGGAACCGGGTACGCGAGGTATCGATCCCGGCCTCTGCGAGCACGGGGCGGATGACTTCCTCGATGACTGTGTCCTTGATCGTGCTCGCGCCCAGGCGCCGAGTGCCGTTTCGCTCGGCATGCTGCGTCGACACGACGACGGTGCGGACGCCGATGGGGCGATCGCCTTCGTATTCGACCGAGACCTGGCTCTTGCCGTCTGGCCGGAGCCACTCCACGCCGCGACGCCCGTCCAGGCCCTTGCGGACGGCAGCCAGCCGCTCGCTGATGCGATGCGCCAGCAGGATCGGCAGCGGCATGCGCTCGCGCGTTTCACTCGTGGCATAGCCGAACATCATTCCCTGGTCGCCCGCACCCTGCTCATGATTCTCGTCCGAATCGACACCCATGGCGATGTCCGGAGACTGGCGATCGATCGACGTGATCACCGCGCAGGTGCGCGCGTCGAATCCATACGATGCATCGGTATAGCCGATGCGCTCGATCGTCTCGCGCACGAGGTCGGGAATGTGCACGTACGTGCTGGTCGTGATCTCACCCGCGACGACGGCCATGCCCGTCGTGACCAGCGTCTCGCACGCAACCCGGCCGTTGGGATCATTCGCGAGAATCGCATCCAGCACCGCGTCGGATATCTGGTCCGCCACCTTATCGGGGTGACCCTCCGTCACCGACTCGGACGTGAACACGTGTCGCTTGGAAACGGCCATATGAAAGCTCTCGCAGGAGAAGGAAGTGCCAGTCGCTCGAGACGGAGCAAGGTAGCGGGCCGTGCGCCGCACCCGCAACGTACGACGGTCCCGCTAAAGGCGCGCGAGGAGCCGGAGATCCACGTGGTCACGTACGCCGTCGCGCAGCGCGGCGAGGACATCGCTGGTGTGGCGCGCCTGCAGCGCGTGCTCCGTGGCGGCGCGGGCGACAGCCTCAGGTACGGTTCGGAGGATCCACTTGATGAGCGGAATCGCCGGGGGCGCGACGCTGAGGTTGCGGTAACCCAGCCCGAGAAGAAGCACCGCTCCCAAGGGGTCCGACGCCATCTCACCGCAGACACTCACCGGAATGCTGCGTTCCGCGCCAATCCGCTGAATCGTGCGCAGCTGGCGGACGACCGACGGATCCATCGGCAGGAACCGCGACGCGAGACGTGCATTCCCGCGGTCGACTGCCATGGTGTACTGCGTCAGGTCGTTCGTTCCGACGCTGAAGAATGCACTGACGTCCGCCAGCAAATCCGAGATCAGCACCGCAGCCGGCGTTTCGATCATCACACCCACCGGCACCGACTCCACGGCGCGCACGCCGGCTGCGGACAATGCCGCCGATTCCTCAGCCAGCATCTCGCGCACGCGCATGACTTCGTCGACACGCGTGACGAGCGGCAGCATGAGGCGAATGTCGCGACCGACGGCAGCGCGCAGCACCGCGCGGAGCTGCGCGCGGAAGAAATCCGGCCGGTCGAGACAGACGCGAATCGAGCGCCAACCGAGCATCGGATTCGGTTCGGCGGTGGTGCGGAAGGCGGCGGGAAACTTGTCGCCGCCCAGGTCATACGAGCGAATCACGACAGGCTGGCCGTCGAATGCGCTCGCGACTCGCTTGAAGTAGATCGTCTGCTCGTCTTCGGTGGGCATCGTCGCGCGCCCGCTCACGAGGAATTCGGTGCGCAACAGACCAACGCCCGCGGCGCCATGGCGCACCGCGGCGTCGATTTCATCGGGGAGGTCGACGTTGCCCATCAGGGTGACGGCGATATGATCCGGCGTTTCGGCGGGCTCGTCGAGCACCGCTTCGAGCTGCATTTCGAATCGCTGGCGCCGGCTCACCCGCGCCTTGGCATCTTCCAGCTCGGCGCGGGTGGGCTCGAGCACGACGGCGCCGCTCTGCCCGTCGAGCAGCAGCATGGTGCCGGCGCGGATTTCATCGAGCGCGCCCTCGAGCCCCATCACGGCCGGAATGCCGAGGGAGTGGGCTAGAATGGCCGCGTGCGATGTGCTCGTCCCTTCTTCGCTGATGAGCCCGACGACGTGTTCGCGGTCGAGCTGGACGGTGAGCCCGGGGGAGAGCTCGTGCGCGACGACGATCACCTGCTCATCCGCCGAGATCGACCAGAGCTCCTCCTCCTTCCGGCCCATCAGATGGTGCAGCATGCGCATCTGGATGGCGTGCAGATCGGCGAGGCGGTCTCGCAGCTGGGCGCTGCCGGATGCCGAAAACATCTGCCGCAACTCGAGCGCCTTGAATTCGTAGGCCGTCTCGGCGCTGAGCTGGTTCTTCCGGATGAGCTGCTCCACCGACGAGAGAAAGTCGGGATCCTGCGCCATCAGCGTCTGCGCATCGAAGATGCGCGACTCCTCCGGCCCAGCGCGTTCCAGCGCGCGTTGTCCCAGCAGGTTGAGGTGCGAGACCACGCTCCGGACCGCGGTATGGAGGCGCTCGACCTCGCCGTCGATCTCGTCCGCCCGCACGGTGCGATCGGGCACATCGGGGAAATCGAGACGTACGACGAGCGCCGGCGCCCAGGCAACGCCGGGCGAGACGCCGATCCCGGTGAGAGTTCGGGAGGTGGTCACGTTTCGCCAAATCCCTGCGCGACGAGCGCCGAGAGTGCGGCGGCGGCCGGCTCCGCATCGGCACCGTCGGCGGTGATCGTGATGCTGCTTCCGCATTCGGCTGCGAGCATCATCACACCCATGATGCTCTTCGCGTTGACCGCGACGCCGTCCTTCGCCACGGTGATTTCGGCGTTGAAGGTGCTCGCGAGGCGCACGATCTGGGCTGCGGGGCGCGCGTGCAGCCCGAGCGAATTCACGATCACCGCCTCCTTCTCGATCATGCCGTCACCCATCGGATGAGGAGTGTCGCGCCCAGCGCGAGCAGGCCGAAGCGGGGCGCCGTCAACTGCGCCCCGAACCAGTGCGACAAGGCCAGTCCCGCCATCGCGATGCCGGCGGCTCCCGCAGTGCCGCGCCACCCGAATGGATGCGCGAGCCATGCGCCGGCAAGCGGTATCGCCGCTCCGACCGCGAACGCCGCCGCTATTCCTGCGCGTGTGGCAAGGCGCGGCAGTGGCGACGCACCAATGGCGGCCCCAACGCGCATACCGTTGGCAAGTCCGATCGCGAGTCCCCAGCGCATCGTGCCCAGGCGCAGCGCGTTGAACACGAGCAGGAACGCCATGACCGGCCACCAGCGGGCACCGAGCGCGATCGCCGTGATTGCCGCGCCGAGCAATGTCGGCAGCACGCCGGCCCAGAAGAGCGCGTCGCCGATCGCACCGAGCGGGCCGCAGAGGGCGGTGCGGAGTCGCCCGACCTGCTCCGGCGGAACACCGTCGTATTCGGCGCGCACGGTCGCGCCGAGCGCCACACTGGCGAGATACGGATTGGCATTGAAGAATTCGGCCGAGCGCACGACGGCGGCGGCATGGCGCGCCGGGTCGTCCGTCGCGAGCGGCTCGAGCAGTGGCGCGGCGGCAAAGCCAAGTCCCACGCCCTGCATGCGCTCGTAGTTCCAGCTCCCCTGCACTGCCAGGAGCCGCGCGAGCGCACGCATCCGGTGGTTCATCGGAAGCTCCACGCAGCCGCAGCGGTCGCCAGGCCGGCGACGCCGCCGGCCGCGAGCCACCGTACGCGCGGGGAGTTGGTGCCGGCGCCGCGCACCGCTCCGCCAATCGCGGACGCCACGCCGGCGCCTACCGCCGCGAGCGTCAACGCCGTCGCCGTTTCCCGGTCCAGCCGCAGGTAACGCACGACGAGCCACGCGACCGTGAGCGCGACGCCGCCGAGCACGAGCGAGCGAACGAGATCGCGCGCGATTGCCGACAGGTGCAGGCGTCGAATCGTCGCAAACCCGCCGCGGCCTAACTCACCACCGGCGCGTTCGACGGCGTGCGTATTCAGCCGTCTGAGCACCTGCAGCGACCACCCGCCAAACGCACCGAGGAGCAGGCCGATGCCCGCGCTGACGCCGATACTGAGCTCCCACGGAGCCCCCGCCGACGCGACCGCCGCGCCGACAGACGCCGCGCCGTAATCGGGATATCTCACCGCGCCGACCGGCAATACGTCGAGCGCGAACAGCTCCAGCAGCACGCCGACGCGAAGCCCGGCCTCAAGGTCCCCCGCGATCCAGCCGGCAACGGTGCCGGCAACGAGCGGACGGGAGAGCATCGCCTGCGGGAAGCTCACCAGGTCGACGCCGCAGACGGTCGCCCAGGCGAGCAGCACCACGATCGTGAGCAGGCTGGCGCCGATCATGGCAGCGCCCCGAGCGCGATAGGCGCCGCGCTCGGCACATCCTGCGCCGTGACCTCTGCGCCCCCGGCCCCCATGGCGCGCAATACGGAGTACTCGTCGTCGGTGAGATAGACATATGGCAGGCGCTCGGTGCGGCCCGGGCGATGGTGAATGCCCCCGAGATTGACGTGCGCGATCGCAGCGTGATCGGCGTCGAACAGCGCGGCCATCGTTCGCACGTCCCCCGTGAGCAGCATGGCGCGCCGATCGTCCGCTTGCCACTCGGCGAGACGGCGAGTCGCCTCGACCACTCCTGAAAAGATGATCTCGACGCCTTCAGGCACCGCCATCCGGTAGAGGTCCTGCTCCCAATCATTCCCGGCTACTTCGTCGTCCACCAGCACGATGCGATTGGCCCCGAGCGGCCGGCCCCATCCAATCACGACCTGCCCGTGCACCAGACGGTCATCGATCCGACAGAGGAGCAGCGCCATCAGGGAATCCGGATTGCCTTGCCGCCGCTGGTGGCCGCATGATCGGCGGCTTCGGCCGGCGGCAGCGCGAGATGAAAGACGAAGTCAACCAGCATCGCGAGGTTGACGCCCGTGACGACGCGCACGTCGGGCCGCTCACGCAGCCGCCGGAGCACGGCGATGAGGCACGAGCCACTCGCCATGTCGACGAAGACGACCGCAGGACCCGGCCCCACCGCTTCGACGATCCGGTCTTCGAGTGAATCCCGGTCGCAGCCCATATTGGACACCGGCACCAGTGCGCCGCGCAATCCGCTGATCTGTTCGGCCGCTTCGACCAGCGCCGCGGCCAGGCTCCCGTGGCCGACGACGACGCCGCGCAGCGGCCGCCCGGATGATAGATCGGTCATGCCGGCGTCACTCATAATCGTTCTGCAGGTACTCTCGCACGCCCCGCTGCTCTTTCATGCGCTTGATGAGTCGCTCGTTAAACGCGGCCGCTACATCGACACCCGAGTATCGCAGCAAGTGCATCATGGCGACGACTTCGGAAACAACGGTGATGTTTTTCCCCGGATTCAGCGGCACCACCATCTTGGGCACCGCGACATCCAGAATCATCGCCTCCTGGTGTGTGAGCCCCGTACGCTCCGCGTCCTTCGCCGTTTCCCAGTCCTCGAGCTGAACCACCACCTCGATGCGCTTCTGCTGGCGGACGGCTCGCACGCCGAACAGCGCCGGGATGTCGATCAGCCCAATCCCCCGAATCTCCATGTGGTGGCCGGCCAATTCGTGGCCGCGGCCAATCAGCACATCGCCATTGCGTCGGGTGACCTGCACGACGTCGTCCGCAACGAGGCGGTGCCCACGCTCGACGAGGTCGAGCACGCATTCGCTCTTGCCGATACCGGAGCGCCCGACGAACAGCAGCCCCACCCCGTACACATCCGCCAGCGATCCATGCAGTGTGGTCCGCGCGGCGAACGCTTCCTCGACGATCGGCTTGATGACGCGATAGAAATCTGCCGTCTTGAGGCGCGTCCGCAAAAGTGGCACGGCTTTTTCCTGCGCCAGCTCGGCCAGCTCAGCGGGAATGTCCAGGCCCTTGGTGACGAAAATGCACGGCAGATCGAATGAGAAAAAGCTCTCGAGCGCGCGGCGCCGGGCGGCCGCATCGAGCGACGCCAGATACGTAATTTCGGTTTCGCCAAACACGTGCAGCCGGTTCGCGGCGAACCGGCCGGTGTATCCGGCGAGCGCGAGTCCCGGGCTCGCGACTTCGACATCAATGAGCGCGCGATCCAGTCCCTGATCGCCCGTGAGCGATTCGAGCTGAAGCGGATCGCCGCGCCGCGTGAGGAAGTCGCGAAGCCGAAGCATCAGATTGGCTTGAGATCGGGCGACGCATGCCGAGCGTCGCGCACGCGCCCGGCGAGCCGCTCGAGTTGCTTACGGAGCTTCGCTTCTGCCCGATCGAGCGCGCTCCGGTGATCGTCGGCGGTGCCGTTCGCGACGAGCACTTCCCCGTGGGATACGTGCAGTCTGAGCTCGACCAGGTGTTGCCCGGCGTCGGTCGCGAACACGACGGCGGAGTCCACCGGCCGATGCGCCAGCGCCCCAAGACGGTCCAGAAATCCCAGCGCCCGCTCGCGGAGGGATTCGGAGATATCGCAGTGGCGGGCGGAGATGACGGGTTCCATCGAAAGCTCCTTGCTCAGCGAAATGCCGAGCCGCTGATGATATCGTGCAGGTGGACTTCGGTGGCGCGCGCTGCCGCCTCCCAGGTCAGACCTTCCGCAAAGTCCCGTGCCGCGACTCCCAGGCGCGCAACCAGTGCGGGATCGTTGGCGAGTGCCACCATCTTCTCGCCGAGTGCCCTCGCGTCTCCATGGGGAACGAGATACCCGGTTTGCCCGTCTCGTACCGAATCGCGCAGGCCTGGACTGTCGGAGGCAAGCGAAGGGGTGCCGCAGGCCGCCGCCTCCACGACCGTGATGCCCCACCCCTCCTTCGGAGAAGGAAACACGTTCGCCCATGTCCGGCGCAACAGTTCGAGCTTTTCGGCTTCGGTGACGAAGCCGTGAAACGTCACCGCACCGGTGACGCCGAGCGAGGCGGCGAGCTGTTCCAGCTCGGCGCGGTAGTCGCCACGTCCGGCGATGTCGAGCCGGAGATCGGGCCGCGACGTATGGGCGATCGCCAGTGCCCGGAGTGCTACATCCACCCCCTTGTACCGCTTGAGGCGCCCGATGTAAAGAAACGAAGGCGGCGACGTTCGCCCGGACCCGTCGGGCGTGTAATGCCTCGCGTCGACGCCCGGATGGATGACGCGAATTCGCTCCCGCGGTACGCCGCGGCCGACCAGGTCGTCTCGCGTGCTCTCGCTGATGGCGTGAAACCCTGCTCGCCGGTATGCACGCGCCAGCGGTCGCTCTGCCAGCCACACCGTTGCCGCGACCGGCCAGCTCGCCTCGTCGAAGACATTGTCGCCAAAGAGGTGCGGAATGATGGCGCAAAACGGACGATCGGTCATCCCCGGCAGGAACAGCGGCACCTTGTTCACGTCTTCGACCACCACATCCGGCCGTTCGGCACGGAGCGCCGCGCGAACGGCGCCGCGCCCGAGCAGGGCGAAGCTGTTACGCCCGCCGACGCGCTGTACCTCGAGTCCCTGCACCGTCGCCCGCGGCGAGCCGCCCTTCCAGCCGGAACAGACGAGCCGTACGCGATGCCCCTGCGCCGCCAGCCGGCTGAAAATTTCGAAAAGGTGGATCTCGGCGCCACCCGCCTGAGGATTGTCGCGGTCCTGCCAGTTGACCAGCAGGATGTTCACGGCAGCGGCCGCCTCACGCTCACAGCCGGCCGAGCGAGTGTGCGACGCGGTCGAGCACGCCGTTGACGAACGGGCCGGCCTTGGCTCCGCCAAACCAGTGCGCGAGCCGCACCGCTTCGTCGATCACCACCTTGGGCGGGACCTCCGCGTCGGACATCTCCTGAATCGCGATCCGCAGGATATTCCGCTCCACGACGGCAATGCGGCTCATCCGCCAGTTGTCCGCGGCGATGGCCGACTGCCGGTCGAGCGCATCGACGTTCGCGACGACCTTGGCGACGAGTGCCTCCGCGAAATCGAGCACGCGCGGCTCCGGACCAGTGAGACGGGTGACGCCGGTCGCGATGTCACGCACCGCTGGCGCGCCCTGTATCTCCCAGGCATACAGGATCTGGAGGGCACGAGCGCGGCCGCGGGTCTCAAGCCTCAGCATGCGAATCCCGAAGTTGCGCGATAACGTCTGCGGTCGCGATGGCGGCGGCGGCAGCCTCGTAGCCCTTATTGCCGGCACTGCCCCCGGCGCGATCGGTCGCCTGGGCGAGCGAATCGACGGTCAGCACACCGAATGCAACGGGAATTGCGTGGCGGACGGCGACATCGCCCAGGCCGCGCGCCGTCTCTCCGGCGACGAAATCAAAATGCGGCGTGTCGCCACGGATGACGGCGCCGAGTGCGATGAGGCACGCATAGCGCCCCGACCCGGCCGCGGCCGCCGCGGCGCCGGGCAGCTCGAACGCGCCGGGTACCCACACCACGTCGATCGAATCGTCGCTCACCGACGCTTCGCGCAGGCACGCGCGCGCGCCATCCAGCAGTCGCCCGGTCACGACTTCGTTGTAGCGGCTGACGAGCACCGCCACGCGGCCGGCAAGGCGCTGGCGTCCGGAAAATTCAGGCACGTGGCTCAGAAGGTGAGAAGGTGACCGAGCTTGTCGCGCTTCGTGCCGAGGTACCCGCGATTCTCGGCCGTCATAGTTGGAACGATCGGCACGCGCGCGATGATGGTAAGGCCATATCCTTCGAGACCTACCAGTTTCCGCGGATTGTTGGTGAGCACGCGAATCGTGGACAGTTCCAGGTCGCGCAGAATCTGCGCGCCGATGCCGTAATTCCGGAGGTCGGGTGCAAAGCCCAGACGCTGATTGGCCTGCACGGTGTCGGCACCGCTGTCCTGTAGCGCGTAAGCGCGGAGTTTGTTGAGCAGCCCGATGCCGCGTCCCTCCTGATCCAGATAGACGATCGCCCCGCGCCCTTCCTGCGCAATCATCGTCATCGCCGCGTGCAGCTGAAAGCCGCAATCGCAACGCTGCGAACCGAATACGTCGCCGGTCAGGCATTTGGAGTGCATGCGGACCAGCACGTCCTGCTCCCCCGCCACGTCGCCGAAGACCAGTGCGACGTGTTCACGGTCATCGACATCGTTGCGATACCCGATCACGCGGAATTCGCCGTACTCGGTGGGCAGGCGCGCTTCAGCGACGCGGTGAACGAACTTCTCGGTGCCGAGCCGGTACGCGACGAGCTGGGCCACGGTGACGAACGAGAGGCCGTGCTGCCGCGCGAACTCCTCGAGCTGCGGCACGCGGGCCATCGACCCGTCGGCGTTGAGGATCTCACATATCACACCGGCTGGATACAGCCCCGCCATCCGCGCCAGATCGACCGCCGCCTCCGTGTGGCCGACGCGTTGCAGCACACCGCCGGCCCGGGCGCGGAGCGGCGGCACGTGGCCGGGCCGGCGCAAATCCACCGGTTGCGTTGCCGGATTGATGGCGACATGAATGGTGCGCGCGCGGTCGCTGGCCGAGATGCCGGTGGTGACGCCGAAGCGGCGGTCGGCGTCGATCATGACGGTGAACGCAGTCGCCTGATCTTCGGTGTTTCGCTCCACCTGCTGGGAGAGACCAAGCTCGTCGCAACGCTCCGCGGTCAGTGCGAGACAGATGAGTCCGCGCCCGTGCTGGCTCATGAAGTTGATCATCTCGGGCGTGACCAGCTCGGCCGCGCAGATGAGGTCTCCCTCGTTCTCGCGATCCTCGTCGTCGGCCACGATGACGATCTTGCCATTGCGCAGGTCCTCGATCGCCTGCTCGATCGAATTGTAACTCATCTGTTGTCGGGGCCAGTCACATGCGGCATCACCATGCGTCGCACGTACTTGCCGATCGTGTCTCCCTCGAGGTGGACTCGGTCTCCGATGCGTCGTTCCCCTAGCGTCGTGTGCTGTAAGGTAAACGGAATGAGCGAGACCTGGACGATATCAGCGGTGATGGCATTGATCGTGAGACTCACGCCGTCGACGGTGATCGAGCCGAGCGGTATGCTGACTTCAGCGACTGCAGGCGGAACCTTGAAATCGAGCAGCCATGCGTCGCCGTGTTCGCCTTTCGACGCCACGGTGCCCACGCCGTCCACGTGTCCTTGAACGAGCTGCCCGCCGAGGCGGTCGGTGGCCCGCAGGGCACGCTCGAGATTGACCCGGCGTCCCACGCCGTACTCGCCAAACGCAGTGCGCTCGAGCGACGTGGTGACCAGATGGACCGTGAAACGGCCCGCCGCACGCGACTTGACGGTAAGACACGCGCCGTCCACCGCGACGCTTTCGCCGAGCGTGAGACGGCGATAGGGCGCGGCGACCGTGAGCTCGAGCCCGTCCCCATCGCGAGCGGCACGCTCGACCGTACCGATGGCGGTTACGATACCGGTGAACACGGCCGGTCCAGTACGAGCAGCGTGTCGGCGCCGAGCGCGCGGCGCTCCGCCGGTTCCCAGCGCTCAGCGTTTGGGAGTGGAACGGAGGGCACACCGGCGAATGCCGGAATTCCCTGCTCGCCGAGCCAGAGCGGACTCTGCACCCAGTAGAGCCGGTCGACCGCCTCGATGCGGAGCAGCGCGCCCGCGAGGCGACCGCCGCCTTCGACGAGCAGCGATGTGATTCCCCTGTCGCCCAGCGCGTGCAGACCGTCGTCGAGCGACTCTGCCGGGACCAGCGTGACCCCCGCGGCGGCCAAATCACGGCCGGCAGCGCTGTCGATTGCGCGGGGCGACGTCACGATCATGAGCGGGACCTCGCGCGCATTCCGAAGGAGTGCGGCCTGCGGGGCGAGCGCCGTCGATGCGGAGAAAACAATGCGGCGCGGCGCGACGCGAGGCTCGAGCCGCCCGCGTACGGTAAGCGAAGGATCGTCGGCTCGCGCGGTTCGCCCGCCCACACCGATGGCATCGAACCCGGCACGAAGCCACTGCACATAGTCTCGCGCCGGCTCGCCGGAAAGCCACTTCGAACCGTGCTCGAGATCGGCGATGCGAGCGTCGACCGATGTCGCGAGCTTGAGCGCAACGAACGGCCGCCCCGGTTTACGCGCCGCATGCAGGAAGATCGCGTTCTGGGCGCGTGCCTCCCGTGCGCAGATACCGATGTCCACCGTGATGCCCGCCGCGCGGAGCTGCGCCGCACCGCCTGCCGCGACGGGATTGGGGTCCGCCAGCGCAGCGACCACGCGGGTCACCCCGGCGCGAATCAGCGCTTCCGCGCACGGCGGCTGCTTGCCCTGGTGCGCGCACGGTTCGAGCGTCACGACTGCCGTGGCGCCCTCCGCGCGATGGCCGGCTGACGCGAGCGCGGCCGCCTCCGCGTGCTGCGAGCCGTACTCGGCGTGAAAGCCTTCCCCGATCACGATGCCGCCGGCTACGAAAACCGCCCCGACCATCGGGTTGGGATGCACGCGACCCCACCCGCCCCAGGCGAGCTCGATCGCGCGCTCCATCGCCGCGCGGTCGTCCACGCGCTAGAAGCCGAACCGAAGGCCGACACTGTAAAACGTGGTACCCTTCGTGTCGTCGTACCCCTGAAAATTCGTGATCAGGTGCTGATCCGATCCGGACTGGCGGCCGATTTCGCCGATCACCTTGATCACCTTCAAATCGAGCCCCGCGTCGAGGAATGCGACTGTCCGGGTCTGTGACAAATCGACGCTGATGTTCTCAGCGAGACTCGTGACCGGGTTCCGGAACGAGGCGAGGGCCGTTCCGGTGTACTTGCTCCAGCCGCCGCCAACCGCCACGATGAGCACGGCGAACCGCTTGCTCGCGACGAGGCGCAGGGTGGTGGCATGCAGATCGACGTCGGCGGCGATGTCGTCGCCGGCGGCAAGATTGCCGAATCCGACCCGCGGGATGCCGCGCCGCATGATGCTCGCGGCGATACCCGGCCGCACCACGCCTTCTCCCAGCAATCCCACGCGCACACCGAAACCCAGCCCGAGACTGAGTGGTCCGATCCTGGGCGCTCCGGAATCGACCCGGATGTCTTTCGCGAGTTTTTCGTTCGGCACGAGCTGCGCAGCACCAAGTGCGTCAACCGCGAGTATCCCGCCGGGCAAGCCCCGGAACAACCCAACGGCGGCTTCGAGCACCGGCGCCGGCGCGAGGACGTCGCGGCTCTTGGTGACATTGTTGTTCGCGTCG
>JBDTQV010000030.1:0-13359 GCA_039932015.1 Gemmatimonadota bacterium
ATTCTGCTTTTCGTCCAGACGCTTCGGAAGGCTGCGCCGCAAGGAGCCCTCTGCGTCTCTGCGGTAAAAAAATCGCCCCAATCCCCGCCGCCGCGCCGCCACCCCGCGCCCTTCCCCCGCTCCCCCCTTCTGCCCATAATCCGGCCATGACGCCGCACACCTTCTGGGAAATGTGCTTTACCACCGCCGTCGCCTCGATTGCCGGCGGGATGACCGATACGACATCGATCTACCTGCTCTTCCGGCCCTACCAGCCCCGCGGGATCGGTCCGTTCAAGATTCAGGGCGCGTTGCCCAAGAACAAGTCGCGGCTCGCCGGCAGCATCGCGAAGACGGTGGGAGAACGGCTGCTCACG
This sequence comes from Gemmatimonadota bacterium, assembly GCA_039932015.1. Taxonomy (GTDB): domain Bacteria; phylum Gemmatimonadota; class Gemmatimonadetes; order Gemmatimonadales; family GWC2-71-9; genus JAICUF01. The sequence goes on from JBDTQV010000030.1 coordinate 357, forward strand.
TCCGAGGACCTGCACGCCCGCCTGAACACCCCCGCGGTCCGCGACACGTTCGCCGACGCGATCGGCCGGATGTTCGACCAGATCGTGAGCGAGGACCGCGGGTCGCTGCGCTCGCATTTCAGCCCGAAGGTGAACGAGGCACTCGGTAAGGCGATCCGCTCCGTGGCGCCACGCCTCGCCGATCGGCTCGCGGAGCATTTGCGGTCACCCGAGGGCATCGCGCAGATGGCGGCCTGGCTCGAAGGCGTGCGGACTGAGCTGCACGACCGGCCGATTGCCGAGGTGCTGACGGCCGAACGACACGCGAAAATCCGCAGCAAGGTGGACGAGCTCGTCGGCCAGTTCGTAGAGGGCGAAGAGCTCGAGCGCACGCTTCGGACGTTCGTCACCAATCAGGCCCGGCAACTCGGCGACGACGAACGCCCGCTTCTGAGCCGTCTCCCGGCCGGCTTCATCGGCGCGATCGAGCAGGCCATCACCGACTACATCCCCGTCGCGCTCGATCGCCTGGGCGATCTGCTCAGCGACCCCGAGGCGCGCGCGCGGATCGAGCACGCACTCCGCGAGGCGTTCGACAGCTCGGTGCGCGGCATGATGCTGCACGAGCGCGTGCTCGCGAAGCTGGTCGTCACCGATCGGACGATCGAACGGCTTGTGGATGGCTTCGAGCATGAGGGGTTCGACCGATTTGCCGCGGCGCTCGAGGGCGAGGAGATGCGGACCCGTCTCGCGCAGGCGGTACGTGAGGCGGTCATCAACTTCCTGCTCATGCCCACGAGCGATCGCATTGCGCGGATGGGAGACGAGCGGCGCGACGCCGTCGTCTCGTCGCTGGGCGACTGGCTCGTGACGATTGCGCGCGAACCGGGAACGCGTCACGTGATCGATACGGCCGCCGATCGTGCCATGGAAGCGCTCGAACGGCGGACGTGGGGAGACGTGCTCGGTGCAGTCCGACCGGAGCGCGTGGCGACCTTTGCCGCCGGCGCCCTCACCGGCGAGCAGGGCCGCCGCACGGTCGAGACGCTGATCACCAATGTGGTCGATCGTCTGCTGGAGCAGCCGCTTGGCCGCCCGGCAGAGTGGATCGGGCCGGAGATGACGCTGTCGTTGAGGCAGGGCGTGATCGATGAAGCGTGGACGTGGGTGCAGGCACAGATCCCGCGCCTGGTTCAGCAGATTCAGGTCCGGGAGATCATCGAGCAGAAAGTGAACGACCTACCCATCGAGCGTGTCGAGCACCTGATCCGCGATGTCAGCCAGAAGGAGCTCGACCTCATCGTGAAGATCGGCTACGTCCTGGGCGGCGTATTCGGCTTTGGAGCGTTCTGGCTCGGCAGGCTCATCGGTCTGTAGTCAGTGAGCGACGGCGAGCAGCCTGCGAGCAGCAACGCCGAGCGCAGGCTCAGGGGACCACATGCGCCGCAGGCAATGCGGCCCACCCGGTCCAGCCGACTGGCGCGAGAACGTAGCGCACCGCCGGATGCCCATCGACCTCGTGTGGCTCGAGTGTCGACCGGTAGCCCGGGCGGGCGGAGGTGGTGAGCCGCGATCCCGCGCCTTGGGCGAACTGCGTTCGGTGGATCGCATCGTCAAACACGAGATACCACACGAGCACCGGGCCGGCCGGCGAGTCGACCACCCGGTACCGATCCCCGCCCCAGCCGAGCGCCGCGATCGTGTCCGGCCGCGCGGCACCCGTGAGTGTCGCTACGAGCACGCGCGTCTCGAGCTCGCCCAGCACATCCTGATAGATCGTCCCCGGCATCGAGTCGATGACGATCCTCAGCGGCGCGTCTCCCGCGGCATATCTGTCGTGATGGAGGACCTGCTCGGTCGATGCGGGCATGCGTGGACCGTACGGCAGCGTGTCCGCATGCCCCGAGCCTGCGGCCCACCAGTGCATGAACTCGGCGCCATCCATGTACGGGAAAATCAATCCCTCGCGAATGATCAGCGGCGCCCGCGCGAAGAGCGGCATGTTCGATTGCTGCTCGCGCACCTGGTCGCGATACATCGTCCAGAAATCATCGTTGGCGGTGACCGCCTGCCCCGGCGCAAGCACGCCGATCGACGCGTACGTCGCCTGCCCTTCGAGAATGGCCTGCGCAGCGGTCAGCCGATCGTTGCTGCGCAAGTCATGAAAGATCGAATCGAGCGGCAGGTACTGGCCCTGCAGGGCGTGCACCATCTCGTGCGCAAGCACGAGGCGCATCTGGTCGGCGGGGCTCCCGCTGACGCCGAACAACATCGCCGAATCCGCATCGTAATACCCGACCACCTGTTCGGTGAGCAGCTCCAGCAGCAGCGGGCGCAGCGCGACGCTGTCCGGCAGCAGCCCAAACAACCGGTAGGTCGTCTCGATCCCGCGCGCCTTCTCCGCCGGTAGCTCAGTTTTCAGCTTCGCGGCGAGATACGCGCGCACCTGCGCGGGGCTCCGCATGGCCGCACGTGGCGGCGTCCGGAAGCGCATGCCGCTTGCCTTCTCGACCGCGGGGCGCAGGCTGTCGACGAGCTGCTGGATGTCCGCCGGGTGCGGCGCCTCGCCGCGGCAGCCGGCCAGCGTGACGACTCCTGCCATCGCGACAAGCGCCGGCGCCAACCACGAGCGCATGCGCGTCTGCAGCAACGATCTCACGCCGCCGCCACGTAGCCGGCGTACCACGCGAGGATCGCACTTCCCGCCAGATACGTCGCCGCCGCCCCCAGCGCGAGAAACACGCCGAATGGGACCAGCTCCTTTTTCTTGGCCAGCGTGATCGGCACGAAGATGACCGTGCCGAGCAGCGCGCCAAGGAAAATCGTCAGCAGCACGCCCTGCCAGCCGAGAAACGCGCCGACCATGGCCATCATCTTGATGTCGCCGCCGCCCATCGCGTCCTTCTTGAATGCCCACGTGCCCAGCAGCCCGACGAGCCAGAGCACGCCGAACCCGACGGCAGCGCCGAGCAGCGCTACGCCGAGCGACGGCAGCCCGCCGGCCACGCTGAAAAGGAGACCGATGACGAGCCCTCCCAGACTGAACTCGTCCGGAATGATGTACTCGCGCGCGTCCGTCATCGCGATGCCGAGGAGAATCGTGCCGAACACCGCACCGCTCAGGGCCGCGAGCGAGACGCCGTGCCGCCATGCCATGAACGTCCAGATGAGCGCCGTCGCCAGCTCGACGAGCGGATACATCGCCGAGATCGGCTCGCCGCAGCCGCGGCACCGCGCGCGGAGCAGGATCCAGGAGAGAATTGGGATGTTGTCCCACGGCCGCAGTCCCGTCCCGCACTTCGGGCAACGCGACGGCGGCCGCACCACCGACTTCTCGGCCGGCCAGCGCAGGATGCACACATTCAAAAAGCTGCCCACGATCGCGCCGAGCAGAAAGGCGATGCCGAGCACGAAGGCAAGCGGGAGCGCGTCGGCGAGCTCAGTGGTCACGCAGAACCTCGTATAGGAGAATGCCTGCTGCCACGGCGACGTTCAGCGACTCGGCGCCCGGCCGCAGCGGTATCGCAACGCGCCGGGCCGCCGCATTGGAGAGTACTGCACCGACGCCCGCACCTTCGTTGCCAACCACGAGCACGACGTCGCGCGCGCGGGTTCCGCGATGCACCGCTTCCCCATCGGCCGCAGCGACCCAGATCTCAGAACCGCGTGCGCGCGCCCACTCGACCAGGTCCGCCTCGCTGGCTGCGGGCGCCGGCAGGCGGAATGCCGCGCCCATGCTGCCGCGCAACACCTTTGCGTTCGTCAGGTCGGCGGTGCCCTTGAGCGCAACGACGCCGGCCGCGCCGAGTCCAAGAGCGGTCCGCAGCATGGTCCCGACATTGCCCGGGTCCTGCACCGCATCGAGTGCGAGTACGACGCCCGCCGGCACGTCTGCAAGGGTCCACTGACGCGGTTCGATCACCGCGACGACGCCCTGCGGGTGTTCGGTGTCCGCCAGCTCGTCGAGCTCAGGCACGCTCACCGGTTCGATCGGCACCCCGCGCCGCTCGAGCTCGGCTTTAAGCGCCGCCCCACGCGTAGTACCTTCCAGAGCAGGAGACACCGCAGCCCCGCGAATCGGAACGCCGGATGCGATCGCCTCCTCGACGAGGCGCACTCCCTCCGCCACCGCCAGATGGCGCCGCTCACGCCCGCGGCGCCGGCGAAGGTCCCGAACCAACGAGAGCAAGGAGCCGCTCATGCCGTCCTTTGATCGTGCGTTAGCCATGGCCCTGGTCGTCGGCGCCGCCACCGCGTGCGCGCCGTCGGTGCAGCAGGAAGTGCAGATCGGCAACGACTACGCTGCGCAGATCGACAAACAGCTCCCGCTGATCAACGATCCGGGGATCGTCTCGCTGTTCAATCAGAGCGTCAATCCGCTCAAGCGCGTTGCGCAGCGCCAGGATCTCACCTGGACCTTTCACATCATCAATTCGGATCAGGTGAACGCGTTTGCCGTGCCGGGCGGTCACGTGTACGTGTATCGCGGGCTCATCGCCCGTACCAGGCACTATGACGAGTTCGCCGGCGCCCTCGCCCACGAGATCGGCCATGTGGACCTGCGCCACTCCGCGCAGCAGATGGGCCAGATGAACGCGACGAACATCGGCCTCAATCTCGCCTATGTCCTGCTCGGCCGGCGGCCGGGGCAAGTCGACCAGGCGGTCGTCGGAGTTGCTGGCAACGCGGTGTTCGCGAAGTTCAGCCGCGACGACGAACGCGAAGCCGACTCGGTCGCCATCATCTCGCTCACGAAGGCCGGCATCCGGCCGAGTGGACTCACGCACATGATGCAGACGCTGCAATCACTGGATGCATCGGAGCCGGGCAAGGTCGAGCAGTGGTTCGCGTCGCATCCGATGGCAACGGAGCGCGTCGCCAACACCGAGCGGATCATCGCGGCCACTCCCGGGGCCGCATCGATGTCGCGCACCGGGCTGTCCGATCTCGCCGCGTACAACCAGCTCAAGAGCCGTCTCGCGGCGCTGCCGCCCGCGCCGAAGGAAGTGCCGGCGAAGTGAAGATCGCACTTACGATCGCGGGGTCGGATTCCGGCGGCGGCGCCGGGGTCCAGGCGGATCTCAAGACATTCCAGCAGTTTGGCGTCTTCGGCACGTCGGTGGTCGTGGCCCTCACCGCGCAGAACACGCGCGGCGTGCGCGGCGTGCATGCGGCGCCGGCGGCCATCGTCGAGCAGCAGCTCGAAGCGATTGCGGAGGATCTGCCGCCCGCCGCGCTCAAGACCGGCATGCTCGCCGATGCGGCGCTGGTTCGGCAGGTCGCCGCCGCGATTGCTCGCTATCGCTGGCAGCCGTACGTGCTCGATCCGGTGATGGTCGCGACATCGGGTGACCGGCTGCTCACCCCGGATGCCATTTCGCTCGTCCGCGACCTGCTGGTGCCGCTCGCGACCGTCGTCACGCCCAATCTCGATGAGGCGGAGCTGCTCGTCGGCCACCCCGTCCGCAATCCCGAGGCCATGGCCGCCGCCGGGCAGGCCCTCGTCCGGCTCGGCGCCGGCGCAGCGCTGGTGAAGGGCGGGCATCTCGACTCGGCTTCTCTGCTGGACGTGCTGGTAACGCCCGGGGGTACTGAGACCTTTCGCCATGCTCGCGTGGTAACGACATCCACCCACGGCACTGGCTGTACCCTCTCCGCCGCGCTCACGGCCGGCCTCGCCCTTGGCCGGAGTCTCGAGACCGCCGTGCGCGATGCGCTGCAGTTCGTGCATGACGCCATTGTCGCGGCGCCCGGGCTCGGCGGCGGGCATGGACCGCTCAATCACACCGTGCGCGGGCCGGCTCCAGCGTAGCGTTCAGACCCGCTCGACAATCCCTTCGATCAGCGCGCCGAGCTCGCCCTTCACGCGTTCGGCCACCTCCATCACTTCCGTGTGTGACAACTTGTTCGGGCTGATGCCCGACGCCGGATTCGTCACCGTACTGATCGCGAGGCAACGCATGCCGCGGGCGCGCGCGGCGATCACTTCGATCACCGTGGACATCCCCACCGCATCGGCGCCCAGGCGCTCGAGCATTCGGACTTCGGAGGGGGTCTCGTACGTGGGTCCGAGCAGGCCGGCATAGACTCCCTCCGCCAGCATCACCTGGCGCTCGCGCGCCACTTCCCGCGCAATTGCCCGGAGCGCTCCGTCGTACGGATCGGACATGTCGGGAAAGCGCTCCTCACCTGGCAGCACCGCGCCGACGAGCGGATTCTGCCCGGTGAGGTTGAGATGATCGCTGATGAGCATCAGCGTCCCCTCGCGGAAGTTCCGGCGGATCCCGCCCGCGGCGTTCGTCAGCAGAATCGTCCGCACGCCGAGTTCGGCGAAGACGCGCACCGCCAGACTGCTCACCTGCGCGGAATGGCCTTCATACATATGAAAGCGCCCGCTCTGGGCGATGACGGCGCGGCCGGCGAGACGCCCCACGACGAGCTCGCCGCCGTGCCCCTGCACCGTGGGCAGCGGAAATCCGGGAATGTCCGCGTACCCGATCCGTACGGCATCGTCGACGCGCTCCGCCAGGTAGCCCATGCCCGATCCGAGCACGATCGCGATTTCTGGCTGCCGGCCGCCGATGCGCTGCCGCACCGCAGCCGCCGCGCGCTGGATCATTTCCGCAAGATCGTTCGCGTGCTCGTCGTGCATCATCGCACCTCGTTACAGCAGAATGCCGGCGATCGTCGCCGAGAGGAAATTCGCGAGGGTGCCTGCGAGCATCGCGCGGAAGCCGAGTCGCGCAAGATCGCCTTTTCGCTCCGGGGCGAGCGCGCCGATGCCGCCGATCTGGATGCCCACCGAGCTGAAGTTCGCGAATCCGGCGAGCGCGAACGACGCGATGGTGAACGAGCGCGGGTCGAGCGTCGCCTTCAGCGGCCCGAGTTGCGAGTAGGCGATGAACTCATTGAGCACCGCGCGCGTGCCGAGCAGGCTGCCGATGGTCTCGCTGTCACGCCACGGAACTCCCATTGCCCACGCGACCGGCCGGCAGATCCAGCCGAGCACCGTCTGGATGTTCGAGGGGAACCACGCAAAGGAATTGTGAATCGCGCCGAACAGTCCATTCACCAGCGCGATGAGCGCAATGAATGAGATCAGCATCGCAATCACGTTGAGCATGAGGTGCAGTCCCTCGCCGGTCCCGCGCGCAGCGGCATCGACCAGGTTCACGTCGGTCGTCGGAATGTCGATGCTCACGTCACCCGAGGTCTCCGGCACGCCGGTCTCGGGCTCGAACATCTTCGCCATCATGATCGTGCCGGGCGCCGTCATGATCACCGCGGTGAGCAGGTGCCGCGCCTCGATCCCGAAGGCGATATACGCCGCCATGATCGAGCCCGAGACGTGGGCCATGCCGGACGTCATCACCGTCATCAATTCGGAGCGCGTCATCCGCGGCAGGAAAGGCCGGATGGTGAGCGGCGCCTCGGTCTGGCCCATGAAGATCGACGCCGCCACGTTCAGACTCTCGGCACCACTCACGCCCATCAGCCGCGTCATGACCTTCGCGAATGCGCGGACGACGACCTGCATGATGCCCAGGTAGTACATGATCGCGAACAGCGCGCTGACGAAGATGATCGCCGGCAGAATCTGGAATGCGAAAATGACGCCGAGACTCGAGTTCGGTTTGCCGATCTCGCCAAAGACGAACTCGGAGCCGGCGTAGGAGAAGTGGAGAATGCTGGTTACGAGGTCGCCGAGCCAGCGAAACATCGCCTGGCCCGCGGGGACCTTGAGCACGAACACGGCAAAGGTGAGCTGCAATCCGAGCCCCCACGCGACCGTCTTCCATCTGATCGCACGGCGGTTGTGCGACATCGCAAAGGCGATCGCCAGAATGAGCACGATGCCAAGCACGCCGCTCAAGCGCGTCGCCAGTGAGACGGGCGCCGGCGGCGGGGGCGGCGGTTGCACGACATCGGGCGCGGGCGCCTGCACGAGTGGCGCCTGGCCCGCCGGCGTTTGCACTGCCGGCGTCTGCTGCGCCGCGAGCTTCGTCGCGCGCGCCGCCGCGCCCGGCACCAGCCAGGACACCCCAATTGCGGCGACAACCAGCACGACCGCGAGCACATACTTCCGAAGTCCACCGGGTGCGGGCCAGCGGGTCACGGGCATGTGGCGTGTGCCTCTCGGTTCAGGTGAGGTCGGCCAGCTCGGCCCGGACCTGCGCGAGCAGCGCCGCGCGATCGGGCCAATCCAGGAATGCGCTCTCGAAGCCGTTCAGAATCATGCGGTCGATGGCAGCGCGGTCGAAGCCGAGCTCCACGTGCGCCAGCCAGTACTCGTCGCTCAGGGTGACGCCGCTCATGAGCCAGCTGTCGGTCGACAGCGTCACGTTGAGACCGGCATCGTAGTACTGCCGGACCGGATGATCGGCCGCGCGCGCCACGACGCGTGTCTGCACGTTGCTCGTGATGTTGCACTCGATCAATGTGCGGCGATCGCGCAGATAGTCGCGAAGCACCGGATCCTCGTAGAGCCGTGTGCCGTGCCCGATGCGGTTGGCGTGGCACTCGTACACCGCCTCCGCAATCGACTCGGCCCCGGCGGCCTCACCCGCGTGTACCGTCACGCCCAAACCACCGCGCGCGGCGATGTCGAACGCTTGCCGGTGCGTCGCCGGTGGCCGGCCCGCCTCTCCGCCCGCCAGGTCGAATCCCACCACGCCGCGCTCACGGAACGACACCGAGTGCCGTGCAATCTCAGCGGAGCGCTCCGGGTCATAGTGACGGAGCGAGCAGTTGATCACCCGTGCCACCACCCCGAAGTCCTGCTGGCCGCGCGCCAGCCCTCGCAGCTCGGCCTCCATCACCTCGTCGAGCGTCAGTCCGTTGTGCGTGCTCAGCCACGGACAGTAGCGGATCTCGATGTAGCGCACCCCGTCACGCGACGCATCCTCGCACATTTCGTAGGCCACCCGCTCGATCGCCTCGGGCGCCTGCAGCAGCGCGATCGTGAGGTCGAAACGCGCGATATAGTCCTCGAGGTTCTGCACGTCATCGGCCAGCATGAACCGGGCGAGCTCATCGGCGGAGACCGTGGGCATCTCGATGTTGAGTCCGCGGGCAAGGTCGATCATGGTCGAGGCGCGAAGCGACCCGTCGAGATGGTTGTGGAGCTCAGCCTTGGGCAGGAGCCCGATCAGCTCACGCGTGAGCATCGCCCGCTCCGGCGCCCCGGCGCGCGGTGACGACGACGCGCAGAATGGCGCCCGGTGAAAGCAGCACGTCCGCTGGCATCGGCACGCCGCGGCCGTCGGTGACGTACGCCTGGCCCGCGTCGAGCCGGTCGGCGAGCGCAGAATCGAAGATGCGCACCGCGCGCGCCACCGTGCTCCCCGGACCTACGTCCACCGACTGCTCGTTCACGAAGACCCGGATTGGCTCGCTCATTTCGACGCGACCGGTACGATGCGCGGCGCGGCCGGCGCCTCGACTGGCTGCGGCAGCCGGCGCAAGTATGCCAGCAGCGCCTCGATGTCGGTGCCGAAGCCGCGCTCGACCGGCAGCGGAATCAGCATCGCGTAACCGCTGCCGCCGGTCTGCATGAAATCGAGGGTCGCGAGCGAATAGGTCGCCTTGTCGTTGACCGGTTTCCCGCTGCTGAGGCGCATTTCCACCACGCGCTTGCCCGCCGGCCGCTTTGGATCGTATCGCACCGTCATCCCGGAGATGTGCGCATCCGGCCGGCCCGATTCGAGCGCGTGCTCCATCGCCGCGCGGAGCACCGCGCCAGTCACCGTCACGCGCACGACGTTGTTCTGAAACGGCGCCAGCTCGAACAGTTGCCGGTAGCTCACCGGACCCGCTGGCAGGCCGGCACCACGAATGCCGCCGTTGTTCATCAGGGCGACATCGGCGCGCGCGACGTTACGCTGCGCATCGGCGATGAGGTTGCCCAGCGGATATTGTCCTTCATCCTCGCCGGCCTTGAGCAGCGGCAGCTTGATCGTCGTCACCGTGCGTCGCGCCAGCGAATCGGTGCGCACGGCGTAGGTCGCCACCAGCGCTGCGATCGCCGAATCAGGGGCCACGGTATCGTCGTACACGTCTTCCACCCGGCTCCGCTCGTCGCGCGCACCCACCGGTGTCCGGACCAGGTCGATTACCGCGAGCGATCGCCCGCTGCTCCGCGCCTGCACCACATGCACCGCACCGACCGCCGTGTTGACCAGCGAATGCGTATGACCGGATACGATCATGTCCACCGCCCCCGGACCCAGTTCCCGCGCCAGATCCAGAATTTCGCCGTTGCACTTGAGCGAGTCGCAGAACGCCCCCGAGTGCGCCAGCAGAATCGTCACATCCGGCTGCTGCGCCTTCACCTCCGCGAGCACATCCTGAATGGCCGCCGCCCCGGCCGCGAAACGGAGCCCGCGCACGTACTCCGCGCGCACGATCGTTTTCGTCACCGGCGTGATCCAGCCGATCACCGCCACGCGCAGCGGCCCGGCATTCAGTATCCGGTACGGCGTGGCCCACGCCGGCCGCTTGCCGGTCGTCGAATCGAAGATGTTGGCGCTCAGCCACGGATAGCGTGACTGCGCCATCCGCTGCCGCAGCGTGTCGACGCTCCAGTCGAAATCGTGGTTGCCAATCGCAGCCGCCTGGATCCCCATGCGGTTGAAGGCCTCGATCACCGATCGCCCATAGAAGAGGTTCGATTCGAGCGTGCCCTGCATCTCATCGCCCGCGTCGAGCCGAAGCACCGGGCAGCCGTGGCACTGCGCCGCCGCCGAATCCATCAGCGCCTTCACGGCGGCGGCGCCACCGACGAGCCGGCCCTTCGACCACGAGTAGGTCTGCGGCATCAGCGCCCCGTGGAAGTCGTTGATCGCCAGCACGCGGAGCAGGATGGTGTCTCCCGGTACGCCGCGCGGAGCAACCTTCGGTGCCGGCCGGCCGCTCGCGAGCGCGCGCGCCTCCTCGGCGGCTTCCTCCGGAATGATGCGCCACTCTCGCGCCGCGAATGCCGCGGGATCGAGCGTCTGGCGCACGCGCACGTCCTCCGCGAGCAAATCGCGAATGTTCTCGCTCCGGTCGTAGACAACTGGCGCGCCGTGCAGCATGGTGTAACCGCCGCCCCCGCTCTGCCGGTAGCTGTTGACCGCCATAGTGAACGTGTCCGACGGCGCGACCGCCCTGCCGTTCACCGCGAGATTCCGGATACGGCTTCCCGGCGGCAATCTGAGATCCATTTCGTACGTGGCGCCACCGACGATGTCGAAGTTGTAGCCGGCGATGCTGTCGTTGATTGCGACGTGTCCCGCGGAGTCGGTGCGATAGTAGCGTGCGCTCTGCTCGAGGTACGCCTTCAACGCGTCACCGCTCAGCCGCACGGCCCGAAGCGTATTCTCGTACGGATAGATCGCGGCGACATCGCCGAGCTTGATGGGTCCGGTGCGGAACCCGGCATTGGGTGTGAAAATCGACGCTGCGGAGAGCTGCGCTCCGGTGCGCTTCCGCTGCACATCGTTGATCCAGTTCGCCAGTGCTGTGGCCTCCGCTCGGCCCAGCGCCGCCGGCATCGGGCCGGCCGCATCGCCGAGCGGCTGCGCCACCCATCGTTGCGCCTCCACCTGCGCCGGCTCCAGCCGCTGCGCAATCCGCGGCGACGGTGTCACCTGCGCGAGCGGCACCAGCTCGCTTCGGATTCGGGCTACCCGCCACCCGCCGCCGGCGCGCACCAGATCCACATGCACCACCGAGACCGCCTGGGCCCAGAACTTCGGCTGCACGAAGTGCACGCCCCCGATCACCGAGTCCCGCATCTCGTGGTGTGAGTGCCCCACGATCACGAGATCGGGACGCGCGCTGCCGGCCGCCAGCATCGCGGCGACGTTTTCGTCGCCCACGCCGGTGGTGTCGTACGACGCGCCTTCGTCCATCCCGCTGTGGATGAGCACGATCCGAAAGTCCGACTGCCGCCGGAGATCGGCCAGCACGCGCGGCGCGCTTGCCCCAATCGGCCCAACGCGCGTGTTGCCGCGGACATTTTCCCGGTCCCACAACATCACGCCCGGCGTCGTGAAGCCCGCCACGCCGACGCGCACGCCCTGCCGCGGCAGCACGACGAACGGCTGGTATACGAGCGTATCCGCCGGCAGCCCGTAGACGTTGCCGCTCACATAGGGAAACGATGCGGCCGAGACCGCCTTCCGGAGGAACGGCACACCCCAGTTGAAGTCATGGTTGCCGATCGTCGCGGCATCGTAGCCAACGAGATTCATCGCTTCGATGATCGGATTCTGCGCGCGCGGTGCCACCGACGCGAAGTAGGCCGCGAACGGATCGCCCTGCAGCAGATCGCCGGCGTCGAGCACGAGCACCTGTCCGGGATACTGCTTTCGGAGCGAGTCCACGACGGTGCCGACGCGGGTAAGGCCGCCGGCGAACGGTTTGGCGGCCACGTAATCCCAGGCCGTGGCGCGGCCGTGGACGTCCGTGGTGGCGACAACGACGAGATGTGCGGTGTCCTGGGGAGCGCCGGCCAGAGCGGCCAGCAGCATCAGAGAGGAAAGCATGTGAAAATATGGCGCCGCGCCCCGGCTGCGCGATAGGGCAGGTTGCGCAGGGCACGGGGCTGATATATTCGTTTAGGCGCATATGGCAACTCCGACCTCCACCGCCTCACTGCTCGCGACCGTCGCCGAGCCGACGCGGCTGCGTATCCTCAACTGCCTGGCGGCCGCGCCGCTCTTCGTGTCCGACCTGCAGGCTGTCCTCGACGTCCCCCAGCCGACCGTGTCCCGGCACCTGCAGGTGCTGCGCCGAGCCGACCTCGTGCGCGACACGCCTATTGCGCAGTTCGTCCTCTACCGCCTCCGCCGTGAAACCGGCCCGCAGGGACGTCTCCTCGGCGCCATCCTCGACAGCGCCGCGACCGATGCGACGCTTCGCTCCGAACGCGAAGCGGCGGCGGAGCGCAGCCGCTCGCACACGCGCACCAGGGTCGAAGACCCGAGGAGCCTCCGGTGAGTCATCGCGTGCTGGTAGTAGACGATGAGCCGGACATCAC
>JBDTQV010000031.1:0-13347 GCA_039932015.1 Gemmatimonadota bacterium
CACGCCATGCGAGAGCTCGAGACGCTGATTCCCTACCTGAAGCCGCACCGCCGGACCCTGTCGCTGGGCCTGGCGCTCGTACTCATTTCCAACTTCTTCAATACGCTCGGTCCGCGGTTCGTGCAGCACGGGCTCGATGCCGTGCAACGCGGCGCGCCGTTCGCCGAGGTCCGTACGGCGGTGTTGCTACTCGTCGGCGTCGCACTGGCCGGCGGTGTGGCGCGGTACGGAATGCGTGAACTGCTGAACAGCGCCAGCCGCCGCGTCGAGTACGACGTGCGAAACAGCCTATACCGTCATATACAAGGGTTGTCGGCAGAATTCTATGACCGATACCCGACCGGTGATGTGATGGCGCGCACAACCAACGATCTTCAGGCCGTCCGGATGGTGGCAGGGCCGGCGCTTATGTACCTGTCGGACACCATCATACGCGCTGCGCTCGTCATCCCGATGATGCTGCACATCAGTGTCCGGCTGTCGGTCATCGCGCTGCTGCCCCTGGTCGCGCTTCCGATCGTAATGACCATCATCGGCGGCATCATCCACCGCCGCTACGAGTCGATTCAGGCCCAGTTCAGTGCGCTCACGACTCACGCGCACGAGAACCTGTCCGGCGTCCGCATCGTCCGCGCGTACCGGCAGGAGCGCGCGGAAGAAGCGCAATTCCAGCGGCTCAACAACGAATATTCGCGCCGGAATCTCGCGTTGGCCCGCGTACAGGGACTATTTCATCCGCTGCTCGCGATGATCGGCGGACTCGGCGCCGTGGCCGTGATCTGGATTGGCGGCAAGCAGGTCATTGCCGCTCAGGTTACGGTCGGCGAGTTCGTCGCGTTCGGAATCTATCTCGTCACGCTCGTCTGGCCCATGATTGCGCTCGGCTGGGTCATCAACCTGGTGCAGCGCGGCGCCGCATCGATGGGCCGGATCAATCAGTTGTTTCGCGAGTCACCGGGGATCACGGATCCCGCGGAGCCGCTCTCGCTGCCGCCCGCGACCGGTGCCCGCGCGCTCGCCTTCGAGCACGTCTGGTTCCGTTATCCGAACGCACCGGAGCGCGGCTGGGTGCTCGAGGACATTTCGTTCGAACTGGCGGCCGGGCAGTCACTGGCCGTCGTGGGCGCCACCGGCTCGGGCAAGACGACGCTAGCCGACCTGATCGTCCGTGCCTACGACCCGGATCGCGGACGGGTTCTGCTCGACGGCGTCGACATCCGCCGGCTTCCGCTCGCCGACCTGCGGCGCGCGGTGGGCTTCGTGCCGCAGGAGACCTTTCTTTTCAGTGCGACGCTCCGTGAGAACGTGTTGCTTGGCGCGCCCGATGACGGGCGGCTCGAACACGCCGCCGAGACGGCGCAACTCACCGAAGCGCTGCCGTCGCTGCCCGCCGGATACGACACGATGCTGGGCGAGCGCGGCATCAATCTCTCTGGCGGGCAGAAGCAGCGAGCGGCGATCGCGCGGGCGCTGGCCCAGGATCCGCCATTGTTCGTGCTGGACGACGCGCTGAGCGCCGTCGATGCGCACACCGAGGCCCGGATCCTCTCCGCGCTCCGTGGCGCGCTCGAGGGCCGCACCAGCGTGACGATTTCGCATCGGCTCGCCGCCATTCGAGATGCCGATCTGATTCTCGTCCTGGACGACGGGCTGATCGTGGAGCGCGGCGCGCACTCGGCGCTCATCGCGAGCGGTGGGCGGTACTGGGAGCTGCTCCGGCGGCAGCAGCTCGAGGAGGCGCTCGAAGCCGAAACCGTGTAACCGGCTACAGTCGTTCCTGCAGAAATGCAGGCGTGATTCCCTGCAGCCAGCCGTTGAGCCGGCTGAATTCACCGGTCACCATCAAAACACCAACGAACACGAGCAGAACCCCGCTCACCCGCATCACCCACGGCAGATAACGCCGGAAGCCCTGAAACCATTCGAAGAACGCCTCGAGCGCGGCGGCCGCGATCAGAAACGGCACCGCCAGCCCGGCGGAATACGCCGTGAGGAGCAGCACTCCCCGATGCACACTCTGTTCAGTGGCGGCGATGACGAGGATGGGGCCGAGAATCGTGCCGACGCACGGGGTCCATCCCGCTCCGAACGCGACCCCGACCAGCGCGGAGCCGAGGTATCCCAGCGGCTTGTTCTCGAGGTGAATGCGGTGCTCCCGCTGCAGGAACCCGAGCTTGAAAATGCCGAGGCAGTAGAGCCCGAAAAGGATGATCAGCACGCCGCCGGCGCGCTGGATCCACTGGCTGTAGTCGCGGAGCGCCTGGCCGAGCGCGGTGGCGGTTGCCCCAAGCGCAATGAAGACCAGCGAGAAGCCGAGGACGAACATGAACCCGTGGACCAGCGCGGTCCGGCGGCGGTTCGCCTCGCCCGGCTGCGATACGCCGGTGAGAAATCCGATATAGGACGGCACCAGCGGCAGCACGCACGGCGACAGGAAGCTGAGCAGCCCGGCGACGAATGCGACGGCGATGCCGAGGGATGCGGTGTCGGTCATCGGCCGAGGGCCCCAACGTCCCGGCGGCGGCAGTCCTGGCAGGTGCCGTAGATCTCAACGCGGTGATACGCGTGCTGGAAGCCGTGCTCGTCCGCAATCACGGGCAGCATCCGCTCGAGCCGCTCATTGGCGAACTCGATCACGCGGCCGCATCGCAGGCAGACCAGATGCTCGTGATCGCTGTCGCCGGTGACAGGCTCGTAGCGGCGGTACCCCTCGCCAAAGTCGTGCGAGCGAACCAGACCGGCCGCCTCGAGCAGCTCGAGGGTGCGGTAGACCGTTGCCGTCCCCACTTCGGCGCCAGCCGCGCGAAGATTCCGCTCGATCCCCTCGACCGATGGATGATCGGCGGCGCGGAATACCGTCTCGGCCACGAGGTCGCGCTGGCGAGTGACCGGCAGGCGCCGGTCGCGCAGATACCGATGAAAGCGCTCGGTGAGCGCCGCGGGCTCGTCACTCGGCATCGGGCGGGAACCAGGTCTCGACGTCGACCGGGATCGGCGGGATCTCGTCATCGGTGCGCTTGTGCACTTCCTGCAGAAGCTCGGCAAGCGCGTCGACCGTCCCGCTGCCGACTTCCTCGATCGTCGCTTCGAACTTGCCGCGTTCCTTGCCCTTGATGGCGAGCGAGTAGCGCGCCGTGTAGATGCGGCGGCGATCACCGTCGACGCGCGACAGCACGGCCGTACCCCATTCGCTCTGCTGCTGGCGCAGCACCGGAAAGACCCACACGCCGTCGAGGTCCACGGCGGGGAGTTGCCGCGCGATCTCGCCGGCGAGCCGGGACCATCCGGCACTGACGCCGGGCTGTGCCGTAGCGGGCTCGCTCACGCGGGACTCGCTCACGCGTACGCCCGCTGCCATTCTTCGACGTACGAGCGCAGCACGTGCATGAAGTCCTGCGCGTTCGTGACGACACCGTAGGCCTGGTGCGTGCCGCGGTCCTTCAGCTTGTTGACCACGAACTCCGTCTGGTCCACGCAAATGGTCATCAGCGGTTCGGGCGCGCCGTTCCGCGTGTGAAAGGCCGGCAGCATGTTTCCGACGGCAATCGCATGCAGCGCCGTGGCGACGAAGATCGCGCCGGTCGCCTTGACGGTGTGCTCCCGCATCGCGTCCTGCGCGGCGAGGCTGTCGCTGTAAACGCCGGGCAGCGGACCATCGTCCCGAATCGAGCCCGCCAGCACATACGGCACCCCGTGCTTTACGACCGCGTGCATGATGCCGCTCCGAATCAGCCCCGACTCGATTGCCTTGTCGATCGAACCCGCGGCGCGAACGCGATTGATCGCACGCATATGCAGACCGTGTCCGCCCTCGGTCGGCTGGCCGGTGTTGGTCATGCCGAGCGTCGTGCCGAAGATCGCGGCTTCGATATCGTGTACCGCCACCGCGTTCCCGGCGAGCATTGCCTGCACGTAGCCATTCGCGATGAACCATTCGAAATCGCCGCGCGCGCGCGAGTGCACGAGCGCCGGCCCCGCAACCCAGACGAGATATCCGCCGCGCGCGCGCTCCTCGCCCAGGCGCGCGGCGAGCTCCTCGTAGTTGACCGGCCGCTCCCGGCTCACCTCGGTGGACATGAAGCGGAACTCGTTTGCGCCGTGCCCGCCGCCCATGAAACCGGCGGAGTGGACCACGATCCCGCCGGTGCCGTTCTCCGCCTCGCCCATGGCGATCAGCTCGCCGCGCTTGAGACGCCGCGGCTCGATGGTCTCGAGCGCATCGCCGCGGCGGACGATGACGCAATCCATCCGCGGCCGGGCCGGCGCCACCCAGCGTCCCCCGATATGAACGTAGGTCGGGAGATTCGAGGTCGAAAAGAAATTCTCGGGCAGCACGCCGTCAGCCGGGAGCGGCTCGAAGCGCGCCTCGGGCGCACCGGCGAACGGGGGCCGGCTGAAGTCGGGCAAGGCGAATTTGGAGTCGGTCATGGAAGCCGGGAAAATAGTCGGATCGCGGCGGGAGTGCCTCAGAGGACGGAGGCCGGATCGCGGTCGATCACATAGCTGAGCTCGCCCCGCCGCCGCAGGCGGTGTGCCGCGTGGCGTACGACGCGGCCGAGGCTGGCCGAGGGGCCCTTGAGGAGGACGTGCCAGCGCCAGCGATCCTTGATCTTTACCAGCGGACACGGCGCCGGCCCCAGGACGGCAAGCGGCAGCTCGTGGCGCTTCACCAGCGACTGGCACCAGTCGGCGAGCTGCGCCGCGGCCTCGCTGACCTGCGCCTCCACTGGGCCGCTCACGATGAGGTTGACCAGCGCCACCACCGGCGGGTATTCCGGATCCTCGCGGAGCCCGCGCTCTTCCGCGAGGAATGCCTCAGTGGCGTGCTTGGCCGCCTGGACCAGCGCGTGATGCGTGGGGTTCCGTGTCTGCACCAGCACGCGCCCACCCTTGGGTCCGCGTCCCGCCCGTCCCGCCACCTGCGCCAGCAGCTGAAAGGTGCGCTCAGCCGACCGGAAATCCGGCAGGTGCAGCCCGGTGTCCGCATCGACCACGCCTACGAGGGTGACGTTCGGAAAGTCGAGCCCCTTCGCAATCATCTGCGTGCCGATCAGGATGTCGACCTCGCCCCGCTCCACCGCCGACAGGATCCGCTGGTGGGACCACTTGGTGCTGGTCGTGTCGAGGTCCATGCGCGCGATGCGCGCGCCCGGGTACCGTTCGGCGACGATCGACTCGAGCTGCTGGGTCCCCACGCCCCGCATCTCGTTCACCGGGTTGCCGCACTTGCGACAGGTGAGCGGCAGCGGCTCCTCGGCGTTGCAATAATGGCAGCGGAGCGCAGGCGGCGACTGGTGCACGGTGAGCGAGATGCTGCACCGCTTGCACTCCCACACCTCGCCGCAAGCGGGACACTGCAGATATGCGGCGAAGCCTCGGCGATTGAGCATGAGGAGCGCCTGCTCACCCCGCGCGAGACAACGGGAGATCGCTTCGTCGAGTGCCACCGACCAGGCGAGCGGCCCCACGCCTGGCACCTTGGGTGCGACACGCAGATCGATGAGCTCGACCGGCGGCAACGGGCGCGCGCCAACGCGCTCCGGCAACTCGAGCCGCACCAGCTTCGACTCCGCGCGCACCATCGTCTCGAGTGAAGGCGTGGCACTGCCCAGAATCAGCCGAGCGCCCTCGAGGCGCGCGCGCACGGCGGCGACGTCGCGCGTGTTGTAGCGCGGCGTCTCGCCGTTCTTGTAGCTCGCGTCGTGCTCCTCGTCCACCACGATGACGCCCAGATTCTGCACCGGCGCGAAGACTGCCGACCGCGCGCCGACCGCGACCATCCGCTCGCCCCGCCGGAGTGAACGCCAGGCGTCGGCGCGCTCACCGTCCGACAGCGCACTGTGGAGCACCGCGACCTGATCGCCGAACGCGCCGCGAAACCGGCTCACGGTCTGCGGGGTGAGCCCGATCTCCGGCACCAGCACGATTGCGCCGCGCCCTTCCGCCAACGCTCGTCGCACGGCCTCGAGGTAGACCAGCGTCTTGCCGCTGCCAGTGACGCCAAAGAGGAGCGCGCCTTCGCCGGGTGCGAGATGTTCGATGGCGTGGAGCGCGGCGGCCTGATCGCCGGTGAGGGTGTCCGGCGGCGGCACCGCCGGGGAATCAGCGAAAGGATCGCGGAGGCGCTCCTCTCGGTCGACAGTCGCCAGGCCGGACTCGGCAAGGGCACGGATGAGCGCGTCACCAAAGCCCAGTCGCTCCATCAGGTGCCTGACCGGTGCGCGCCCGCCCAGCGCCTCCAGGGCTTCGTACAACTCGCGCTGGCGCGGTTTCCGGCGGAAAAGCTGCTCGCGCTCGACGAGCGTGGGACGGTCGTCCGGCAGCAGCACCACGCGTTCGCTGAGCGCGGCGGCGGACGTATCCGGCGGATCGACCCGGAGCTCGACGGCGCCCGCGTCGGCGAGTCGCGCCACGCTGTCCCAAAGCGAACGCTTGAGCGCGCGTGCGGCGGTCGAGACGGCTCCCTCGCCCCCGCGCTTCTCGAGCCAGGCGACGAGCTCAGCAGCGAGCCCGGCAGGCGCGCGAGACGCGTCCACCAGCGTGAGGACGACCGTCGATGCGCCCCACATCCCCGCCGGCAGCATCGCCCGCAACGTCAGGCCAATTGGCGCCCCATAGTAGCCGGCGATCCACTCGGCCGTCTGCAGGAGCGTCGGAGGGACGGCGGGCTCGTCGTCGGGTGCGGCCAGCACGTCCTTCGCCTTTACCGACGGCGGGTCCACGTCTACCGCCATCACGATCCCGATCAGCTCCCGCTGCCGCACCGGGACCACCACGCGCGCGCCGACACCCGCCCGGCCGGCGAGCGCCTCGGGCAGACGGTAGGTGTACGAGTTGGCGAGCGGCAGCGGGAGAGCGACCTGAACGTACCGGTCGCTCATCGTCGGGCGACGCCGAGCCCCGGACCCGTGGGCAGCCGCACCTGGCCGCCGTGAATCGTGGCGCCGGTGAACGGATCGTCTGCAAGCAGCGCGGCACCGTCGAGATCCACGATGTCCACCAGCGGCGTGAAATGCGCGGCGGCGGTGATCGCTACCGAGCTCTCGATCATGCAGCCCACCATAACGGTCAGATGATGCGCGCGCGCAACCGAGATCATGCGGAGCGCCTCACGCAGGCTGCCGCACTTGGCGAGCTTGATGTTGATGCCGTCGACGTTCCCCACGAGCCTCGGGATGTCCGCGGCGGTGAGACAGCTCTCGTCGGCGACGATCGGGATCGCCGCGCGGCGGCGGATCTCGCCGAGTCCGTCGATGTTCTCTGGCGCCACTGGCTGCTCGAGCACGGTGACGCCGAACTCCTCGAGGACCGGCAGCATCGAGATCGTGTGCTTCACGGTCCAGCCGCAGTTGGCATCGACGCGAAGCTCGCGATCGGTGGCGCCGCGAATGGTCCGCAGGATCTCGATGTCGCGATCGGTGCCGAGCTTGATCTTGAGGATCGGATACTCCGCGGCCTCGAGCACTTTCGAATGCACGCGCTCCGACGTATCGAGTCCAATGGTGAACGTCGAGCGCGGCGCCCGCGACGGATCGAGTCCCCACATCCGATAGACCGGAATGCCGAGCCGCTTGCCGGCAAGATCGTGCATCGCGGCTGAGAGCGCCGCGCGCGCCGCGGCGTTGCCGCGCATCATCGTGAACCACACGCGCTCGGCGTCTTCGAGCTCGAACGGACTTTCCGGCATCGCCTGTCCGTACACACCGAGCGCCGCGATAATCGTGTCCGCCGTCTCGCCATAAAATTTCGACGGAGCAGCCTCGCCGTACCCTTCGAGTCCGTCCGCGTCGCGCAGCGTCACCAGCACCGTGCGGTACTGGCTCGATCCGCCGCGCGCGATGATGAACGGATGGCGCGTGACCAGCGTCAGGATTTCGGTATGCAGGCGAATGGGGGGCACGGCGGTCCTCGTGGGGGTGCGGGCTCAGGCCAGCGCGCGAACGTGCGCCGCGACGCCTTCGGCGAGACGGGCTGGAATGTAGCCACCCTCGAGCAGCCCGACGAGCGGCACGTCCAGGAAGCGCTCGCGAAGGCGCGTGGTGAGCTCCGCGAAATGTTCCGGCTCGAGGGTAAAGCCGCCGAGCGGGTCGCCGCGCATCGCGTCGAATCCGGCGGAGATCAGCACGAGGTCGGGCCGCCAGCCTTCGGTGGCAAGCTCGGTCGTCGACCAGAGATCCGCCACGTAGCGCTCGGGCGCCAGCCCTCCGGGGCGCGGCAGGTTGAAGATGTTGCCCACGCCACGCTCGGTCTCCGCACCCGATCCAGGCCACCACGGCCACTGGTGCATAGAGACGAAGCGGACCGACGGGTCCTGCTCGACCAGCGCCTGGGTGCCGTTGCCGTGATGGACATCCCAGTCCACGATCAGTATTCGCGCACGGCCAAGCCGCTGCGCCGCGCGCGCGGCGATCACGACATTGTTGAACAGACAGAAGCCCATTGCGGTATCGGCCGCGGCGTGATGGCCGGGCGGGCGCACGGCGGCAAAGGCGTGCCCCCTCCCTGCGTGCGCGTGCGCCACCGCGGCCAGCACGGCACCGGCGCCGCCGAGTGCTGCGTGCCAGCTCGCGCCGTTGAGTGAAGTGTCGGCGTCGATTACCCCGCCGCCCGCCGCGCTCATCCGCTCGAGCAGGCGCAGGTGACTCGACGGATGCACCGCGAGCAGCGGTTCCTCGGTAGCGCAGTCGGCCGTGATCACCTGGGCAGCCGGCTCGGTGGCCAGCCGCGCAAGTACCGCGGCAAGGCGCGCGGGCGCTTCGGGGTGTGCGGGACCCTGATTGTGGAGGAGGCAGTCGGGATGGGTGAATATGGCGACGGGCACGGCGGGCGTTCCGGAGGAAGGACTGGTCAGTTACGCTGCATCAAATCTCGGAGGGCGCGCCGATGCTCGCCGATCGCGCGCCGGGCGGCCGCGATCTCGTCGACCTGGCGGCGGTGCCAGCGCCAATAGACGAAGACGAGTCCACTGGAGGCCACGAGGCACGCGCCGGCGATAGCGACGAGCACGCGGTGGAGATACAACCCGCCGGCGATGAGACAGGCGCCATCGAAGGCCAGGAATCCCGCGGCGACGACGGTGAGCGTGCGGTGCCGCATCTTCGCCGTGGACGCCATCAGCCTAGCGCACCGGCCGGCGCCGCCGTGCGAGCACGATCAGCGCCGCATTCGGCACGACGCCGGCCTCGGCGAGCGTCGCCGCCTCGTCATCCATCTCCGCCCCGCGGAACTTGAGCAGGTAGGCGGACGGATCACCGCTCACCCGGGTGACCGCCAGCGCGCGCCACTTGATTTCGGCGAGGGTGGTCGCCGGAGAGACGTCGAATCGCACCTCGTCCCAGGCGTCCGACACCTTGACGCGAATCGGTATCGTCGCGGCAGTCATGCGACGGCAGCCGCGGGTGCGGGAAGCGTCGTGAGGAAGCGGTCGACCTGCTGATCGAACAGCAGCGTTGACGCGCGTATGCGGGTGGCGGGGCCACCGGCCAGGGTCGCGAAGACGATCTCCTCGCCGCCCTGCCCGCGGAGCAGCAGGAAGGTTGGGCCTTCCTTCTCGGGATACGCGGCGTACTGGGGAACCCGCTCGGCGAAGAACCGCTTGGCGCGCGCAAAGACCTCTGCACCGGACAGCGTCGTCGTCGTCTCGAAAACCATGGCCGTCGTTTCGAATTGGGGCGCTCACTGGCGCCGGAGGCTAATGGACCGGCTTCGTCCAAATATAGGCGGTTTCGACGAGGTTCAACTCAGCCGGCGGTCACTCGCTCGCGCACATAGTCGGCAAGCTGGTCGAGCCCTACGCGGTCCTGCCGCATGGAGTCACGATGCCGCACGGTGACGGTGCGCGCAGCGGTGGTCTCGCCGTCGATCGTCACGCAGAACGGCGTGCCCGCCTCGTCCATCCGGCGATACCGACGGCCGATTGCGCCGCTATCGTCATAAAAACACTTGAACTCGCGCCGAAGGTCGTTGTAAACCGCGGTTGCCAGCTCGGGCATTCCGTCCTTCTTCACCAACGGCAGCACGGCGGCCTTCACCGGCGCCACGGCGGGGTTGAAGCCGAGCACCACGCGCGTCTCGCCTTCGACCGTCTCCTCGCGGTAGGCATCGGCGAGCACGGTGAGCGTGACACGGTCAGCGCCGGCGGATGTCTCGACCACATTCGGCAGGTAGCGCTCGTTGGCGGCCTGGTCGAAGTACTCGAGCTTCTTGCCGGAGTACTCCTGATGACGGCCGAGGTCGAAGTCGCCGCGATTGTGAATGCCCTCGATCTCGTTCCAGCCGAACGGAAATTCGTACTCGATGTCGTACGCCGCGCGCGCGTAGTGCGCGAGCTCGGTGCCGGCGTGCTCGTGCCAGCGAAGCTTTGCCGGATTGAGGCCCAGATCGTGATGCCACTGCATCCGGATCTCGCGCCACGCCTCGAAGTGCTCGGCGTCGGTGCCGGGCTTCACGAAGAACTGCATCTCCATCTGCTCGAACTCGCGCGTCCGGAAGATGAAATTGCCGGGGGTGATTTCGTTCCGAAACGCCTTGCCGATCTGCGCGATGCCGAACGGCACACGCTGCCGCGACGCCTGCAGCACGTTGAGATAGTTGACGTAGATCCCCTGCGCCGTCTCGGGGCGCAGGTAGATCACCGCCGCCGTTTCTTCGACCGGCCCCATGAACGTCTTGAACATCAGATTGAACATCCGCGGTTCGGTGAGCGAGCCGCGCGTGCCGCACACGGGGCATTGTGCATCTGGCTGTCCCGGCGTGCCCTTGATGCGCGCATCGTCCGCCCGGAACCGGTTCTTGCAGTGGCGGCAGTCGATGAGCGGATCGCTGAAGCCGGAGACGTGGCCGGATGCTTCCCAGACTTTCGGATGCATCAGGATGGCGGCATCGAGTCCTTCGATGTCGTCGCGCGCGTGGACCATGCTCCGCCACCAGCGCTCCTTCACGTTGCGCTTGAGCTCGACGCCGAGGGGCCCGTAATCCCACACCGAGCCCAGCCCGCCATAAATCTCGGACGATTGGAAGATGAATCCCCGCCGCTTGCACAGCGACACGAGCTTGTCCATCAGCGAGCTGTCGGCCATGCCGTCTATACCTCGATGATCTGATCGCGCCGCGTGCCGACGCTGACATATCGAATGGGCGCGCCGGAGAGCGCCTCGAGCCGGTCGAGATAGGCACGTGCCTCACCCGGCAAATCCGCGAGCGTTCGCGCGCCGCCGGTGGGACGATTCCAGCCCTTCAGCATTTCGTAGTTGGGCCGCACGCGCCCGAGCAGATCCACCTGCGACGGCATCTCGGCGCAGGCATCGCCGTCGAGCTGGTATCCGGTGCCCACGCGAATTTCGTCGAAGGTGTCGAGCACGTCGAGCTTCGTCACGGCAAGATCGGTCAGGCCGTTCACGCGAACGGCATACCGCACGACCGTCGCATCGAACCAGCCACACCGGCGCGGCCGGCCGGTGACGGCCCCGAACTCGCCACCCAGCTTCCGAAGCAGCGCGCCCTCGGCCTCGTCGGCTTCAGTGGGCAGCGGACCATTGCCGACGCGCGTCGTATACGCTTTGACCACGCCGAGCACCGCATCGATCGCGGTTGGGCCGATGCCCGCGCCGACGGCCGCGCCGCCCGCCGTGGTGTTCGAAGACGTGACGAACGGATAGGTGCCGTGGTCCACGTCGAGCAACGCGCCCTGCGCGCCCTCGAGCAGCACGTGCTTCCGAGCCTTGATCGCGTTGTGGACCAGGAGACCGGTGTCGGCGGCGAGCGGCAGGAGGCGCGGCGCCATCTGCTCGAGCACCTCGACGTGCTGCTCGACGGACGCGCGCTCGGGTGCGCCCATGACGCCGAGGAGCATGTTGGCGCGCTCGACCCGATCGGCGACGAGGCGCGCGGCCGCAGCGAGGTCGCGAAGGTCACCCACACGGATGCCGCGGCGGCCGTACTTGTCCTCGTACGCGGGGCCAATGCCGCGGCCGGTGGTCCCGATGTTCTGACTCTTCTCGCTCGCGGCATCCAGCAGCTTGTGGTACGGCAGCACGAGGTGCGCGCGATCGGACACGAAAAGCCGCCCGGCGGTGGCGATGCCGCGCGACGTGATCTCATCGAGCTCGGTAAAGAGTGTGGCTGGATCGAGCACGACGCCGTTGCCAATGACGCAGGTGACCGACGGCTGCAGAATGCCGGACGGGATCTGCCGGAGGATGAACTGCGCATCGCCGATCACGACCGTGTGGCCCGCATTGGCGCCGCCCTGGTAGCGCACCACGAAGTCGGCACGCTCGGCGAGCACGTCGACCAGCTTGCCCTTCCCTTCGTCGCCCCACTGCGCGCCGACGACGACGGCGCACGTGGTCTTTGCGTCGAACATGGCTGCTCCTCTGCGCAACAAAAAAGCCCCCGGCGGGGCTGTAACGTCCTCTGGCAAACCTAGCCGGAGCCCGGGAAAAGGTCAATTCGCCGACGCGATTGCTCGGCCCACAGCGTCGGCCATGTCGAGCGAGAGGCCGTCGGCTGTGTCACGCGCGGTATGCAGGCGACGGAGCGTGGCCCAGTTGAGCCGGCCGATGGTGATCGCCGGAACGCCTGCGCGGGAAAGCGGATGGCTGTCCACGAACACACCGAGGGGAACCCGGCGGCGGCGCACCGGTGGACCGAGGCGTTCGAGTGCGGGACGGAGGCGCTCGGCGAGTGCCGCACCGCTCGGATCGTGGCTCACGAGGTAGAGCAGCCCCGCATCGTCCACCGTGTCGACGTTGACGACCTCCGTGCCGCGCAGCAACTCGGGCGTTACCCGAGCGATGATCCGCGCACCGACCAGTCCGAACTCCTCCGCGCCGGTGATCAGAATGCCGGTCGTGCCGTCGATCGCCGTCTCCGCGGCCACCAGGGCCGCGAGCAGTCCGCTGCCGTTGTCCCGCGCACCGGCGGAGCGACCGCGAAGCCGGCCGCGCGCCGCGAGGCCACCGGCGACAATGGCAACGAGCACCACCGCGACGACCGCAGGTGCCGGAATCACCCCGCCGGCGCGGTACAGCGCTGCCAGCGTAGCGATGGTGAGTGCCACGAGCACCGCCCAGACGGCTACGATCCGGCCGGCCATCGAGTGCCCCTGCGCTTTCGTATCCGCATGCGCGACGATCCATCGCGTCACGACGGCACCGGGCCTTCGTGCAATGAGATTCGCATCTTCACGGCTCACGCCCCCAAACGTCGTCCAGCCGAGCCCCACGCCCGCCGCCAGGCACGCCAGCGCACCGAGCCCCCCGATCCAGAGCGCGGCTGCCGCCCACGCCGGAACCGCGGCCAGCACGAGCAGCGGCGCGAGCATCAGCGCCAGCCAGCCGAGGCCGG
>JBDTQV010000032.1:0-13190 GCA_039932015.1 Gemmatimonadota bacterium
TCGCCGCTGATCTGGGACGTGTTCGCGATCTCGACCTACCTCACGGTGTCGACGCTGTTCCTGATTTTTGGACTGATTCCCGACGTCGCCGCCGTGCGCGACAAGGCGACCGGCTGGCGCAAGTTCGTTTACGGCCAGCTCTCACTCGGCTGGCAGGGCACCGATACGCAGTGGCGCCACTACTCTCGCGCGTACCTGTACATGGCGGCGCTTGCCACGCCGCTGGTGCTGTCGGTCCATTCCGTCGTGTCGTGGGACTTCGCGTCCGGCATCGTCCCGGGCTGGCACGGGACGATTTTCGCTCCGTACTTCGTGGCCGGCGCCATCTATTCCGGCATCGGGATGGTATTCACGCTGCTCATTCCGCTGCGGAAGGCGCTGCGGCTCGAGCATATGATCACCGACTATCACTTCGATAATCTCTCGAAGCTCACGCTGCTTACCGGCACGATTCTGTTCTACGCCTACGGCATGGAATACTTCGTCTCCTGGTACAGCGGCAACATCTTCGAGCAGACGACGTTCTTCCGCCGCGCGTTTGGCCCGATGTGGTGGGCCGGCTGGACCATGATCATCTGTAACGCATTCGTGTCGCAGCTGCTCTGGTTCCGGAAGATCCGGGTGAACCTGACCGCGCTGTTCGTCATCTCCATCTTCATCAACATCGGCATGTGGTTCGAACGCTACGTCATCATCGTGTCGTCGCTGTCGAACGACTACATCCCGTGGGCTTGGGACGGGTTGAATCCCACCTGGGCCGACTGGGGAATCCTTGCCGGCTCCTTCGGCTGGTTCGGGATGTACTTCCTGCTGTTCGCCCGGAACTTCCCCATCGTCGCGATTCAGGAGATCAAGGAAATGATCCCGATGCCGCGCCGCCGCCGCGCCGCGGGAGGGCACCACTGATGCGGCTGCCGGTTCCGAAGCGCCAGGTGGTCCCCGGCGTGCTCGCCTCGTTCGAGCACATCGACGCGGCGACTGACGCGATTCGCTCGCTCCGCGCCGGCGGTCATCGCGATCTCACCGTGTATTCGGCCACGCCGAATCACGAGCTCGAAGAGGCGCTCGGCCACACCAACAGTCCGGTGCGCTTTTTCACACTGCTGGGCGGGCTGACCGGCTGTACCGCCGGCTTCGCCATGACCATCTGGATGTCGCGTGACTGGCCGCTGCTCGTCGGCGGCAAGCCGATCTCGTCGATTCCGCCGTACGTCGTCATCGCCTTCGAGTTGACCATTCTGCTCGGCGCGCTGTTCACGCTCGGCTCGGTGGCAATTCTCTCGCTGATGAAGGCCGGACGGAAAATCGCGTTCGATCCCCGTTATACCGACGACCGCATCGGCGTTTTCGTCGCGGCCAAGCCGGCGCAGGCTCAGGGACTCGAGCGGATGCTGCGCGACGCTGGTGCCGTGGAGGTGGTCCATGCCACGCCGTGACCTGAAGCTCGCGATCGTCGCTGCCGTGGCGCTCGCCAGCGGCGCGTGCGAAACCTGGTACAATCGCGTGCCCTCGCCCGACGACCTGATGCATCACGTGCCGTGGTTCGACCACATGATCGTGCAGCGCTCGGTGCATCCGTACTCGCGGGTCGACCTGCCGCGCTACACGCCGTTGGGCGCCATTCCCATCACCGGCAGCGAGGGTGACTGGTCGACTGAATTCAAGTCGGGCAAGACCACCTCTGCCGATAAGCTCGTGAATCCGCTCCAGGCGGGAGGCACCGCGCGCGCTCCGGGCGCCGCCGCGCCGGCCTTGCCCGCGACGATCGAAGCCGAGGGCGATACCGCGTTCCACACGTACTGCGCCGTGTGTCACGGCAGCGCAGGAAACGGGAAGGGCACGGTGCAGATCGGTGCGCCTTCGCTGCTCACACCCCGCGCGCGCGGGTACAGCGACGGCTACATCTACAGCATCATCCGCTACGGACGGGGCGTCATGCCGCGCTACGGCGACAAGGTCTTCCGCCCCGCCGATCGCTGGGCAATCGTGAACTACGTCCGCTCGCTGCAGGCAGCCGCGCCGTCCGAAGGCCCGCCCGTGGCCCCTTCGGGAACGGCAGCCACTTCGGCAACGGCGCCGACTCCCGCAGCACCTGCCGCAGCCACGCCGCGGCCGGGAGCCGCGCGATGAGCGATCGCGACGTGCGTGCCCGCCTCATTGCCCGCTCGGTCAGCGGTCGCTACGACGCCTTTCTCGGCATCGGGGGCGGCCTCGCCGCCCTCGGCCTGATTCTGCTGCTGTTCCGCCTCGGCCCCGCCGATCACGTCCGGATCTGGCAGCTGATACAGATCAACTGGCTCTACTTCACCGGCCTCGCGTTCGGCAGCGTCGCGCTCGCTGCGGCGCAGAAAATCACCAATGCCCGGTGGTCAGGTATGGTGATCAGGTTTGCGGAGGCGTCGGTCGCGTTCGTTCCGGTATCGATCATCACGCTGGTGCTGATCTTCACCGTCGGATACGAGCCGATCTACGGTCACATGGCCGGCGAGCTCCACGACCTTTTCCCCGGCAAGGCGATGTGGCTCTCGCACGGCTTCATGTTCGGCCGGCTCTTCGTCGGGATGCTGCTGCTCGGCTGGGTGGGCTGGAAGCTCGTGCGTGCCGACCTGGTGCCCGACATGTTCGCCGCGCGTGGCACCGTTTCGGGCGGGCGCCGCACGATGTACGAGCGCTGGACCCACGGATACGACGATTCGCCGCTCGGCTCCGCAGCGCACGAGAGCCGGATCCGCCGTCTCGCGCCCATGTACGCGGTGCTCTACGCGATCGTGATGACGCTCATCGCCTTTGACGGCATCATGGCGCTGCAGCCGCACTGGTTCTCGAACCTGCTCGGCGGCTTCTACTTCATGGGCTCGTTCCTCGGCGGGCACATGCTGCTCGCGCTGATGATGATGTTCGGCGCGCGTCACCTCGGCGTTTCCGATCTGGTCTCGCCCAAGCAGCGCCACGACCTCGGCAAACTGTGCTTCGGATTCACGGTGTTCTGGGCCTACCTGATGTGGGCGCAGTTTCTCGTGATCTGGTACGGAAATCTGCCGGAAGAGACCGGCTTCGTCTTCGCGCGTCTGTGGGGTCACTGGCTGCCGGTGGGCCAGGCGGTATTGCTCGGCATGTTCATCATTCCGTTCATTGGACTACTTGGAGTCGCCGCAAAGAAGACCCGCGTCACGCTTGGATTCTTTGCCAGCATCAGCCTCTGCGCCCTTTGGCTCGAGCGATATCTGCTGGTGCTGCCATCGATCACTCCCGCCGCCGGCCCGATTTTCGGCGTGCCTGAGCTCGCGACTACGCTCCTCTTTGGCGGCCTGTACCTGCTCAGTTACGCGCTCTTCGCGCGACGCTTCCCCATGCTTTCGCCACGCCTCGCCGAGATTACACTGAATAAGGAGCTTGCGCACCATCACGGCGCCGACGTCTACGATCACGAGGAAGCGCCGCAGGACTGGTTGCAGCAAGATGCGCTCGAACGCCGGCACCACGAGCGCTAGCGATGGAGTGAACGCGAAACAAAAAGGCCGCCGCGGAGTGATCCGCGGCGGCCTTTTAATTTTTCGACTACTTCGCGCGCATCTCCGCGTTCAGCCGCCGCATCATCGCGCGCAGGGAGTCGTTGGGCAACTGCGCGGTGATTGCCAGCATCCGGTCGCCGAAGCGCATGGCCATCGCGCCGTCGCCGCCCGAGATGCCAGGTGTATCCATCGTGGGCCAGGGTGACGACGGGCTGGTCGAGCCCGGCCGGCTGCCGAGCAGCTCGGAGACCTCGGCGGCGGGCCCTTCGATCGTCCGGATCACCTCGCCCGAGGCCAGCTGCTGTGCCACGACCATGATGGACCGGCTGCCACCCGGCTTGGCCTGACCGACCTGCACCTCGACGACCGGCAGGCCATCGATGTGCGGCACCGAGTCGCCCCGCTCGTGCTGCGCACCCGCCCAGGACAGGGTCCGCCACATTCCGCCGAGCGTTGACTCAAAGTCGCTGGAGGGAAGCGAGCCCGACGAAAGTTCCGCGCGCGGCGGCTCGTCCATGGTCGGGGCGCTGACCAGGCGTGGCGCACGCTCGGCGCGTCGCGGCGTCGCCGTCGATGCGATGCTCCGGCTTACCGCGCGATCACCCGTCAGGGCGCTCCCGATGGCGATCGGGTCCGGGGCAGCGTCCGGCGCGGCGTCCGGCGCATCATGCGTGGCGACGGCCGGCACAGCGGCGGGAACCGCCGCCGCCACTCGCGCGACCGGACGGGACACGGGGCGCGAGAACGTATTGGCCCACCATCCAATCCCGACCGCAAACACGATACTCGCCGCCCACGCCGCCGCCCGCCGGACGTGGTGGCGCCGAGCCGATCGCGCGGTGGCACGCTCCTGCAACAGGTCGATCGCCGGCGTGAACCCTCGAGGTGGCGAGAGCGTCGCCAGCAGCGCCGTGGTGCGGTCGCGCAGCGCCGCGATGCCGTCGCGCAGCGACCCACACCCCGCGCAGCCGGCGAGATGGCTTTCGATCTCGACGCACTGCGCCCGGCTGAGCGCCTGGTCGAGATACGCGTGGAGCTCCTCTTCAGGAATATGCCGCATGGTCTCGCGAATGT
Source organism: Gemmatimonadota bacterium (assembly GCA_039932015.1). GTDB lineage: Bacteria > Gemmatimonadota > Gemmatimonadetes > Gemmatimonadales > GWC2-71-9 > JAICUF01. The sequence goes on from JBDTQV010000032.1 coordinate 4,587, forward strand.
TGACGGTCATACGCCTCGACGAGGCGCTTGCGTGCACGAGCCAGAGTGGTGCCGACGGCACCGACCGCGAGCTTCGTCTGCTCGGCGATCTCGGGGTAGCTGAGGCCGGCGTCCCAAAGGAGCAGCACCTCCCGGTCGCGCTCGCTCAACGTGTCGAGCGCTCCGTGCACTGCGGTCAGGCGCTCATCGTGCTCGACCTGGTCGTCGGCGGCAACGTTGGGCGTCGGGCCCTGGCCCGGGTCACCCTTGAGCAGTGTGAGGTGCCGCTTGCGGCGAATTGCCGACCGAGCCTCGTCGCGTGCCAGGTTGGCGGCTACCGCGAAGACCCAGGCCCGGGGCTTTTCCGGACGGTGGCGCAGCGCGCGCACGAACACTTCCTGCGCGAGGTCCTCAGCCCGGTCGGCATCCCACACCTTGCGGTAGAGGAAGCGAACGACAGCCGTATATGTCGTCTGGTAGAGATTCTCGAGATCGTCCACGTTCGCTCCGGGGTGTCGGCGGATTCTGACGTGCCCCTATAGGACGTGCGGAGAAGCTGTTACGTGCACAGTCGGACCTCAGCGCCGGGCGAGGCGTGGCCGCTTCGCAAAGACGCAGCCGGGATGGAGACCCTTGTCCTTGGGCGGCCATTCGCTGCAAAGATCCGGCTTGGCGGGGCGCCCATCGCTCCGGAGCCTGCCGTGGAGCGTGCACGAGACGCTACCGGGCTCCAGATAGCCGCACGCCGAGATCATTTCCGCTTCGATGGAAAAGTCGCCATCCCGCGTGACCTTGCAAAGATACGGGGATTGGCGCGCCCGCACGAGCGACTCGAGCACCCGCTGCGTCCGCGTGCACATGATTTCGACCTGCAGGTCGCGACAGCAGGCGGCGCCGCGGCGGTTGTCAGCCGTGCGGCACGGCGCCCCTGCGCAGGGATTTGCACTCACGGCTGGCAGCGAAACTACCGGCAGCGACCGCGATGCGGGAGCAACTGGAGGCGGGGCGGGGATACGGCGCGTGGTCAGGCGGCGGCGGTCCACCAGGGCGAACCGGTCGCTGCCGAGTTGCCTGGGCTGGGGGCGCCGCCGTGGCGCCGGCAGGTCAGCACGGTAGTCATACGCACTGCACTGCGCACCATTCCCGGCCTGCTGCAGGTAGCGACAGGGGACGTGGAGCACGGCCTCGGTGTACAGCTCGCCTTCATCCTCCCAGAGTTCAAGGAAGGTGATATTCTCGGTATGTCCAAGCAGCCACGTCGCCTCGTGATCGAGGGACGTGTTGCCTTCATCGAGCGATCCGATCCGAAGAGTTACGCGGAGCGCGGTGCACTGGCGGCCCATCGCGCTGCACGGTGGCGGCTTGTTCAAGGGGCTCCCTATTTGGCGTGCTCCAATATATACTTGTGAACTTGTTCACAAAGTACCGGATGGTACCTGCGAACGGGAATGCGGCACTGAAAACACCCATGTACTTTGGAGGCAGACCAGCAATGCGCGTGACTTCCATGATGGCGGGGCTCGTCCTCGTTCTCGCGGCGTGCGGCGGCGAAAAGAAGGCTGATAATGCTGCTGCGACGACCGATTCGACGGCGATGAGCACCCCCGCCATGACCGCTCCGGCCACCGCCGGCGCGACGCACGATGTGGACATGGTGATGGATGGGACGCAGCCGAAGTTCCAGCCGGCCTCGATCAATGTGAAGGCAGGCGACGTCATCCGCTTCCACAACAAGAGCGGCGGACCGCACAGCGTCAACTTCTGGCCCGACAGCATCCCGGCCAACGCGGCTTCCGCGATCTCCATCACGCCGGCATCCTCGGCGCTGGATAGCGAGACGATCCTCGAGCAGGACGGCGTCGTGACGGTGACGCTCAAGAACGCGCCGACCGGCACGTACAAGTTCTACTGCATGCCGCACCTCGCGCTCGGAATGGTCGGGCAGCTGACGGTCCAGTAAGACAGCCGGAACTTCGGCAGAAGCGGCCTCCCGATTCGATCGGGAGGCCGCTTTGCATTCACGTCGTGCGCGCCTCCGGTTCGGTGCGGATCGCCCCGCCGGCGACAGCCGCCGCGATGCCGACGATCAGGCCGGCGATCGCATCGACCGCGTAGTGCATCTGGCAGTAGACGACCGATACGGTGAGCAGCGTCGTCGGCACCGCGAGTACGATGCCCAGCCGCCGAGAGCCGCGCCAGCCGGCGATCGTCGCCGCGATCGCGGCCGCGACGTGTGAGGACGGGAATGCCGCGCCATACGAGCTGCCGCGCGCGAGAGCGGCGTACACCAGCCGTGCGGCGGGATTGTCGACAAACATGCCGGTCGGGTGCGGATACGTGTAGTACGGTCCCGCCACCGGGAAGAACACGAAGAACAGGTAGCAGGTCACGAATGCAATCAGTACGCTCAGCACAAAGCCGCGCACCGCACGGAAGCGACGACGGGCCAGCAGCCAGATTGCCGGGACCGACAGGATGAAATAGTAGGAGAGGTACGCCCCATGCAGCACCGTCGACCAGAAGCGGCTCGGCGCGCGCTGCCACCAGTCGCGCGCAGGCTCGAATCCGAACAGCGCAAACTCCCACCGCTGAATCAGCGCATCATGTACCGCTACGGCGCCTGACCCATTGAGCACATCCAGCTCGCTGTAGAGGCCGAGCAGGATTACGATCGGAAAAACCTCGCGGATCAGATGCCCCACGGGACCCAGCCCGGGCCGGCGGACCAGATACACGAGGAGGACGACGAACGCGTGCGCGACCAGCAGCCAGAGACACTCCGGCCGCTGCCCCGCGCGCGCGACCGCGACGACCGTCACGACCCCGACGTACGCGAGCAGTACGTACTCGACCGGCCGGATGGGCGACGGCCGCTCCGCCTCGCGAACGAGCGTCACCGGCCTAGAGCCAGCCGGCGGTGCGATACCAGTCATACGTCGCCCGGATGCCGGATTCAAAATCGTGCCGGGCCGTCCAGCCGGTGTCTCGGGTAAGCGGCGCGGGGTCGCCGGTCCACGCGAGCTGAAAGAATTCGTTCGCCTTGTCCGCATTGAGAATGGTCACGCGGCCGAGCAGCGCCGCGCCGGCACCGGTGGCCCGCAGGATGCCGCGTCCGACGCGCTCCGGGATTCCAATCAGCCGAATCCTGCGCCCCATGGCGCGCCCGATCGCACGCACCACCCCGGCGCTCGTGATCGTCTCGGGATGATTGGCGTAGTAGGTGCGGCCCAGGGCCGCCGGCGAGGTCGCCGAGGCGATCAGTGCATCGGCGAGATCGAGCGCGTATACGGCGGAGAGCTCCTGCGAGCCGTCGCCGAACACCGGCGCGATGCCGGACCGTGCGAGACGGAAGACCTTGATGAGATTGTCCCGGTCGCGCGGGCCGTAGATCATCGGCGGGCGCACGATGACCCACGGCAGCGCACTCGCGCGCACGGCGTCCTCGGCGGCCAGCTTGCTGCGGCCGTACATGGTGACCGGCGCATTCGGCTCGGTGCCGGTGCGCGCGACGCCCGGCCGTGACGGCCCGCCGGCGGCCATCGAGCTCACGAACACGACACGCGGCGTGCCTGCGGATTCCGCGGCGCGGACCACGTTCGCGGTGCCGTCGCGGTTGCCATGCATGTAGGCGGCCTCGTCGCGCGCGGCCACCGAGCCCGCGACATGGAATATGACGTCCTGTCCGGCCGCCGCGTGCGCGAGGGCGTCGTGTGCGTCGAGGTCGCCGCGCAGGATGTTCACGCCGAGCCGGCTGAGCGGCGCTGCCTTGCCGGGTGTACGCACCAGGGCCGAAACGGTGTCCCCCCGCCGCACCAGGGCATCGACGAGGTGGCTCCCGACGAAGCCTGTAGCCCCCGTGACCAGCGCCTTCACAGCGCGCGATCGTAGAGGCGATAGGTCTTGTACACCTCAAATCCCATCTTCACGAGGCCAGCGTTCATGGCGGGATTGTCGTCCAGAATCCAGCCAGCCTCGCCCCAGAACATGCCGTGGTCACGCGACTTGGTCCAGATCCAGTGATAGAGCACCGCGTCCAGTCCCTTGCCGCGCCACGCCGGCATGATGCCGAGGAGGGGGATGCGCGCACGACGGATCTTTTCACGCTTGAGCGACCAGAGCAGCCGCGGCAGCACCGGCAGCAGATATCCGTTGCGGTTGGTGCGGAAGATCGAGTTCAGGTCCGGGAGCGCAAGCCCAAAGGCGATCACCTCACCGTCCTTCTCGATGAACGGCACGAGGTCCGGCACGACGATCGGCTTGAATTGCGCGGCCAGGTGCTCGATCTCGTGCTCGGTCATCGGCACGAAGCCCCAGTTCTTCTCCCACGCCGCATTGTAAATCTTCTTGATGCGATCGACTTCGCCGGAGAAGTCGCGCATGTCCACCGGCCGGATCTTGAGTCCCATGCGCTGCTGCATCAGTCCAACGGCGCGCTCGAGCCGTTCGGGCACCGGAACGTACGTCTTGAACGCGCGGTCGCCACCTTGGTAAACCAGCAAATTCTTGACGCCGTGAAAGCCGGCCTGCTCGACGAGTCGCACGTAGTGCGGCGGGTTGTGCGGCATCATCAGCGTCGGCGGGCTGTCGAACCCATCGACGAGCAGTCCGCATTCGTCGTTGACCGAGAACGACGCCGGCCCGCGCATCGTGTCGAAGTTGCGGGCGCGAAGCCAGCCCGCGGCCGCCGCGAAGAGCGCGTCCACGACGCCCTGATCATCGGTTGCCTCGAAGAAACCGAAGAAGCCGACGCGGTCACCGTGCGTCTCGTTGTGCAGCCGATTGTCGATCGCGGCAATGCGGCCGACCGGGGTCCCGTCGCGCTCGGCGAGAAAGTACGCGGCTTCGCCGTGCTCGAAAAACGGGTTCCTTGTACGGGACAGCAGCATCGCCACGTCCCTACGCAACGGCGGGACCCACATGGGGTCCCGCTGGTGGAGCCGGTAGGGCAGGTCGATGAAGCGCTTCAGGTCGCGGGGGCTCTGCGCCTCGCGCACAGCGACTGGTGTCAGATGACCCCCAGCTCCCGGCCGATCTTCGCGAACGTCTCGAGGCAGAAGTCGATCTGGTCGAAGGTGTGCGTTGCCATCACGCTGGTGCGGAGGCGGCACTGCGAGGGCGGCACGGCCGGCGGCATGACCGGGTTGGTGAACACGCCCGCGTCGAACAACCGCCGCCACATGACGAAGGTGTTTTCCATGGTGCCGATGAGTACCGGGACGATCGGCGTCTCGGTCGGTCCGATATCGAAGCCGTAGCTGCGGAATCCCTCGTGCAGCCGCCGCGTGTTGGCCCAGAGTTGCTCGCGCCGCTCCGGCTCGCTCTGCAGGACGGCGAGCGCGGCGAGCACCCCCGCGGTATTCGCCGGCGGAAGCGATGCGGTGAAGATCAGTGGACGGCTGTGATGGCGGATGTAGTTGATCACGTTCTCGCTGCCGCTCACGAATCCGCCGATCGAGGCGAGCGACTTCGAGAAAGTGCCGGCGATGATGTCGACGTCGTCCGTCATGCCGAAGTGCGCCGCGGTACCATCGCCCTTGGGGCCGAGCACGCCGAGCGAGTGGGCGTCGTCGATGGCAAGCGCGGCGCCGTACTTTCGGGCGACGCGATTCAGGCCGGGCACGTCGGCGATGTCGCCTTCCATGGAATAGATGCCGTCGACGACGATCATTGCCCCCTTCACCGAGCCCGCCCGTTCGAGCTTGCGCTCGAGCCCGGCAAGGTCTCCATGATTGAAGCGCGCGGTTTCACCGAACGACATCTTCGCTCCATCGACGATCGACGCGTGGTCGAGCTTGTCGAGGAACACGGTTTCTCCGCGTCCCACCAGGCCGGTGATCAGCCCGAGGTTGGCGGAATAGCCCGTCGAGAAGACGAGGCAGTCCTCCTTGCCCAGGAACTCGGCCAGGGCGCTCTCGAGCTGGACGTGGAGATCGAGTGTGCCGTTGAGGAAGCGGCTCCCGGTGCAGCCGGAGCCGTACCGGGCCAGCGCCCGGGCGGCGGCGTCGAGGACCTGCGGATGGTGTGTCAGGCCGAGGTAGTTGTTCGACCCCAGCATGATGCGCTTCTGGCCTTCGATCGTGACGACGGTGTCTTCCGACTCCGAGATCGGCTTGAAATAGGGGTAAAATCCGGACGCCTTGACCTCGTCCGCCTTGGTGAACTGCCGGCACTTGTCGAAGAGCGCGACATGCTGAAGTGTTTGGCTATCCACGAGACCTCGGTCCTGAAAGGGAGTGAGGAAGGCCCCACATCGCTATATACCGGAAGGGCTTAAAACTAACGTTCGGCCGGAGGCTGCACAAGCTGAACGGCCGGGAACATCGCTGGTTTGGCGGGCGTTGACGAATGCTGAACGCGTGCCTTCCTGGTGAGTACACCCAGAGCGTCTGCGTCCAAACGATTTACGCTGCGCGCGGCGGTATTTCCGCATTCATGAGCGCGTGGTAAATTGGCGCTAACTCCTCCACACGAGTCGACTGCCGTGCCCTCTGCTCGTTCCGCCACAGCGTTGGGTTTTGCCGTGCTTGCGCTGGTCGCAACCGGCCGGGCTGCGTTCGCTCAGTACCCCCGCGCGCGGAAGGGGCAGTTCGAGGTGCGGGGCCTCGATTTCAGCGCAAACGGAGGCTGGCGCAAGCGGGTGAACGCCATCCGCGAGGCGCGACACGGGTTCATTCGTGCCGGCGCCATTCGGGCCCTGAATCAGAACGCCAGCACGGCCTTTGGCGGTACGAAGGTCACCGGGCACCTCTTTATCCCGGTGCTTCCAATCGCGTTTGCCAACGCGCCTCCTCCGGCGTTCACCAGCGAGGCGATGCTGCAGGATCAGATCTTCTCGCCAACTCCGGTGGGACGGCCGTACTCGCTGAAGACCTTCTACGAGCAGATGTCCAACAACTATATCGCGCTCGACGGAACGGTGTTCCCGTGGGTCACCGCGATCAATAACGACACGTACTACGAAGACGGTTGCAACGGTATCGGTGTGGCGAACCCGTGCCCCAATGGCGGATCGAGCGGCGCCGCACGCCTGGGGCAGCTGCTGATCGAGGCGCTCAATGCCGCGTCCAATCGTGCGGATGCCGCGACCGTGTGGGCGGCATACGACAACGACGGCCCGGACGGCGTGCCCAATTCGGGTGACGACAACGGTGTCGTCGACTTCGTCACGTTTCTTCAGCCGGAACAGGATGGCGCGTGCCAGGGCTCGCCGCATATCTGGGCGCATCGGTTTGTCCTCGCGCCGTTGAATGGCGGCTCACCTTACGTAACGAAAACGCCCTGGGCCGGGCACCCCGGCTCGTTCCTCAAGGTCAACGACTACACGATGCAGAGCGCGGTCGGCGGAAACTCCTCCTGCAGCAGTGGCCAGATCATGCCGATCGGGACGATCGCGCACGAAACCGGGCACGTGTTCGGCTTGCCCGATTTGTACGATACTGGCGGCGGCGCCGTCACGACCGAGGGGATCGGTGAGTGGGGTCTGATGGGCAGCGGAAACTACGCAAAGCCCTACAGTCCTTCGCGGATGGAAGCCTGGTCGTTGCTCGAGCTCGGCTGGGTGGCGGTCGACACGCTGGGGGCCAGCGGTACCGTGCGTTTGGCGCCGGTCACCAGCGGCGACCGAGTGCTCTACGTCGGTGTGCCGAACACATCGGAGTTTTTTCTCCTCGAAAACCGGCAGGCTCTCGAGAGCGACTCGGCACAGATGAGCCTGAGCCTGCCGCTCACGGCGCAACCCGGGTATTCGCTTCGAAAGACGCCGGGGCTTCTGGTCTGGCATATCGACCAGGCACAGGTCGACGCGCACGGCTTCAGCGGTGACAACCGGGTCAACGCGGGGCCGATACACGGCGTTGCACTGGTGCAGGCGGATGGTCGTGAAGACCTTGGCGCCATCGGCATCCACAACTACGGCGATGCCGGCGATTCGTATCCCGGATCCGCGAACAATCGAACGCTCACACTCGCGACAGTGCCGTCCGCGGTCGACAACCTGGGTCGTTACGCCGGGTTTGTCATCGACTCGATCTATCAGGTCGTGCCGCAAGGCGAGATGAGTTTCCGGTTCGTACGGAAACAGCCGTCGCTGTTCGCGGCGGCGCAGTCCGGGGCGCTGATTCGGGTGAACGGTACCGCTCTGGCGTCCTATTCCGACGTCATGCCGCCGGCCACGCGGATTCAGCTCTCGGCAGACTCGGTACAGGCCACCTCTGATGCGGCCTCCCGCTTCGAGTTCCGGTCGTGGAGCGACGGCGGCGACCGGATGCATGAATACGTTGCCGGTGAGTTCGCTGACACCGTGCGCGCCGCGTTCGAGGCAACCTACCGGCTCAGGGTTCAGCTCGTGAACGCGCTCGCTGAGGCCGTCGCGCTGCCGGCGGCGCCGCAGGGCGGCGACTACGCGATCGGGGTCTTCCTGCCCGGTGGCCGGCCGATTACGCTCGTCGCCGCACCGCCGGTGAACACAATCTTCGCCGGGTGGAGCGGGGACACGACGACGTCCAATCTCACACTCGTCCTGCCGATGAATCGGCCGTACGCAGTGAGTGCAGCCTTTACTACGGTGTCGGCCATCTCGGTCAACGTCGCTGCCGATGCATTGCTCGGCAAGGCGCCGCTCACCGC
>JBDTQV010000033.1:0-13152 GCA_039932015.1 Gemmatimonadota bacterium
ACTCGCGAGCATCGAGCGGGCGCGCTCGATCATTGCGGGCGGGCTCACCGCGGGCGAGCGGCGCCTGGTCGATCGGCTCAATGCCGGCGGATCCGATGATGAGCTCCCTGCACTCGGCGCGCTTTCACCGCCGGCGGTGCCATGGACCGCCGTAGAGGCTCGGCTCACCGGTCTGATTCTGTTCCAGCGCGGCTGAGCCGTTCCTGCAACATCGCCACGCTGCTACGTTGTCGCATGCCCAATTTCCGGACTGTGCTTTTCGACCTCGACGGCACGCTGATCGACTCGGTGCGCCTCATCCTCGACAGCTATCACCACACGCTCGCCGCGCACGGCATTCCGCCGCGCACCGACGCCGAATGGCTGCAGGGGGTGGGCACTCCGCTCCGCGTGCAGTTTGCGCCGTGGCAGCATTCACCGGGTATCGACGCGATGATCGCCACCTACCGTGAGTACAACCTCGCGAACCACGATCAGTGCGTCACGCCGTATCCCGGTGTGGTGGACGCGGTGCGGGCGCTGAAGGCCGCCGGCCCCCGCACCGGGCTCGTCACCAGCAAGAATCGGAGTGGCGCCGAGCGGGGGCTCAAGCTGTGCGGCATCGAGTCGTTGATGGATGTGATCGTCGGTGCCGATGACGTGACACATCCCAAGCCGCACCCCGAACCGGTGCTGCTCGCGATGCGGCTGCTGGGCGCGGACCCCGCGTCCACAGTGTATGTGGGCGACAGCATTCACGACATGCAGTCCGGACGCGCGGCCGGCGTCCGGACTGCGGGCGTGCTCTGGGGCCCGTTCGGGCGCGCCGATCTGGAGCCGGCGACGCCAGACTACTGGCTGGAGCGGCCCTCGGACCTGCTCCAGCTCGTCAGCGGGTCAGACTGACCGTTGTCGTGTCGTCGCAGCGTGGCCGGTTGCCGGCAGGCGCGCTATCTTCCCGCGACCGCCAACCGGAATCGTTCAATGCGCCTGATGCCTCGCGACGAGAAGTTCTTCGATCTGTTCACGGCCGTCGCCAAGCTCAACGTCGAAGCGGCCAAACTCCTGCAGGAACTGCTCAAGGCCGGCCTGGATTCCCGCCGGCCGATCGTTGACTCGATCAAGCGTCTCGAGCACCAGGCCGACCAGATCACGCATGATGTCGTGGGCCGGCTCGACCGGACGTTCATCACGCCGCTCGACCGCGAAGACATCCACATGCTCGGCTCGCGCCTCGACGACGTCATGGATTTGATCGACGGCACCGCGCGCCGGATTCAGATGTTCCGCGCCGGCGAGGCGCCGGCCGGAGCCGGCATGCTGGCCGACGTGATCCACCGCGCCACACTGCAGCTGCTGATCGCGGTCGAGAACCTCGAAAACGACCGGAACGGCGCGGTGCTCGAGGCGTGCAAGCAGGTGAAGCAGCTCGAGGAGGAGGGCGACTCGCTCTACCACGAGTGGGTCGGGAAGCTGTTCGAGGGATCGCCCGACGCGCTACTCGTGATCAAGTGGAAGGAGATTTACGACACGCTCGAGCGGACACTCGATCAGGCGGAGGACGTGTCCAACGTGCTCGAGTCCGTCTCCATCAAGCACGCGTAGACCATGGACGGCACGATCGTCTTCGTCCTCGCGATCATCGGCGTCGCATTCGTTTTCGATTTCATCAACGGCTTCCACGACAGCGCCAACTCGATCGCGACCGTCGTGTCGACCCGGGTGCTCTCACCCGGCGTCGCGGTGTTCTGGGCCGCATTCTTCAACTTCCTCGCGGCGTTCACGGTTGGCACTGCAGTAGCGAAGACGATCGGCAAGGGGCTGGTCGATCCCGCGGTCGTCGATCCGACGCTGATCCTCTCGGCGCTCCTCGGCGCGATTATCTGGGACCTCATCACCTGGTGGCTCGGCCTGCCGACGTCGTCGTCGCATGCGCTGCTCGGCGGGCTCGGCGGCGCGGCGATCGCCAAGGCGGGGTTTGGCGCGCTGCTTCTCCACGGCTGGATTTTGCCCGTGGTCTTCATCGTGGTCTCGCCGGTGTTGGGCCTCCTGATCGCGCTGGGGCTCACGGTGGGCCTGTCGTGGCTGCTCCGCTATCGCCGTCCCGGTCCGGTCGATCGTGTGTTCCGCAAGCTGCAGCTCATCTCAGCCGGTCTCTATTCGCTGAGTCATGGCGCGAATGACGCGCAGAAGACGATGGGCATCGTCGTCGGGCTGCTGGTGTCGACGCAGCAACATTTCGTGGGGCAGACCGGAATGCTGTCGCACCTCTATTTGCCCAGCGCCGATCACATCCCCCTCTGGATCGAAATGGGCGCCTACACCGCCATCGCACTCGGCACCGCGATGGGCGGATGGCGGATCGTGAAGACGATGGGCACCCGCATCACGCGCCTGCGCCCGTTCGGCGGGTTCTGCGCCGAGACCGCCGGCGGAATCACGGTGCTGATCGCGTCGCACATGGGCGTGCCGGTGAGCACGACGCACACGATCACGGGCGCGATCGTCGGCGTAGGAACGGCGCACCGGGTCTCGGCGGTTCGGTGGGGAGTGGCGACGCGGATCGTGTGGGCGTGGGTGCTGACGATGCCGATGGCCGCGGTGATCGCGGCGCTATCCTACCTGCTTTTCCGCTGACGCATCGCGCGATAGCCCATGATGCGACTAGCGCATCATGCAGCGGCGGCGGCGGCCGCCCGCACGAGCACGCTCCGTCCCGCCGCCGCGCGATAGTCCTCGATCAGTCCGTCGTCGATTGCGTCCCACCGCCGCTCGGCGGCAGTGCGCAGCGCACCGGTGGCGAGGCGCCGGCGCAGCGACGCATCGTGCAGCAGGCGCTCCAGTCCGTCCCCAAGCGCGCTGATGCTGCCCGGCGCCACCAGCCAGGCGTTGTTGCCCTGCTGCGCGAACTCCATCACTCCGCCGGCGTCGACCGCGAGCGACGGCAGCCCCGACGCCATTGCCTCGAGCAGCACGTTGCCGAACGTCTCGGTCGTGGAGGGAAAGGCGAAGAGGTCCGCCGAAGCGTAGGCCGTCGAGAGCTCACTTCCTTCGAGCAGTCCGCGCACGTGCACGCCCGGAATGGCGCGGCGCCGGATGACGTCCGCCAGCGGTCCGCGACCGACGAGCGCGAGCTGCGCGGTGCCACGCCGCGCGCCCAGCGCGGCCCACGCTTCGAGAAGCAGATCGAGATTCTTCTCGCGCGCAAGGCGACCGACGTAGGTCACCAGCAGGTCGTCGGAGCCCACACCGAGTGCCGCGCGATAGTCCATGCTGCGAAAGCGCGGATTGAACGCGAGCGAATCGACACCGCGAGTCCAGATACCGGTGTGGCGCACGCCGCGCCCATGGAGATGCGCTTCGTAGAAGTGTGACGGGCAGAGCACCCGCGTCGCCTGTCCATAGAACCAGCGCAGGTAACGCCAGCCCTGGCCCCGCACCCAGTTCATGCCGTAACGTCCGGCATACTGATCGTAGTTGGTATGCGCCGAGGCGACGATGGGTGCACCGATTCGCCGCGCCGCCTTCACCCCGGCGAGCCCGACCGCAAATTCGGTGGCAACGTGGACGATGTCCGGCCGGAACCGGGACACGTCCTCCACGATCTCATTGAGCCGGGGAAACGCCCACTGGACATCGGGGTACAGGAAAAGCGGCATGCTGGGGGACCGGTGCACTTCGGCCCGATCGCGCTGACCCGGCGGCAATGAATAGTTCGCCGTGTACACCCGCACCGAATGGCCGCGCGCCGTGAGCGAATCGGCGAGGCGGCGGAGCGTGACGCCGACACCACTGACCATAGGCCAGTAGACTTCTGAGAAGAGTGCGACCCGCAAGGGGTTAGGTGATGGGTGTGTCGTCACGGAGTGGAAACATGCAGTGTAACTTACCACGATGGCAAGCCGACCGATGAACCTCGAGTTCTCCGGATCGCCCGAGATCCGCGCGACGCGCGACCAGGTCTGGCGCCGCCTTCTCGACCCGTATTTCATCGCGCGATCGGCGCCGGGCGTCGAGCTCGTGGAACCACTCGATGCGACCCACTTCCGCATGACGCTCGGCCTCGGTGTCGCGCTGTTCAAATTGCGGCTCGCGTTCGACGTCGAGATGTACGACATCATCGACGGCCGGAGCGCCAGCATGCGCGCATCCGGGCGCGCGCCTGGCTCCCTGGTCGAAATGCTCTCCGACATCCGCGTGGAGGATCTCGCGCCCGGGCGGGTGCGGCTGCATTGGCGCGCGTTCAGCAACGTGACCGGGGTGCTCGCGGGGGTGGGCACGCGACTGATGGAAGGCGTGGCGCGGAAGCTCACGGCGCAGTTCTGGCAGGATTTTGCAGAGCGCGTCTCGCGCGAGGCGGCATAGATGAGACCCGCTGCACTCGCGCGACTCGCCGTACCCGCCCTCATCGGCGCGCTGACCGGGTGCGCCGCGGCCACGCAGTACGACCTCGTCGTCCGAAACGGCATGGTGTACGACGGCAGCGGCAGCGCGCCGATGCACGCCGACGTGGCGATCCGCGGCGACACGATCGCGCTGGTGGGCGATATCGGCAACGCCCGCGGCAGGCGCGAGTTCGACGCGCGCGGGCTCGCGGTGGCGCCCGGATTCGTCAACATGCTGAGCTGGGCGTCGACACCACTGCTGCACGATGGCCGGTCGCAGGGCGACATCCGGCAGGGCGTCACGCTCGAGGTGTTCGGCGAAGGCTCGTCGATGGGGCCGCTCACCGATTCGATGAAGCAGAGCGAGATCGCCCATCAGGGAGACATCAAATACGACATCCCGTGGACCACGCTCGGCGAGGGACTCGATCACCTCGTGAGCCGCGGCGTCTCGCCCAACGTGGCGTCGTTCGTGGGCGCAACCACGGTTCGCATTCATGAAGTCGGCTACACCAACCGTCCGCCCACCGCCGACGAGCTCGCGCGCATGCAGGAGCTGGTCCGCCAGGCAATGCGTGAAGGCGCACTTGGCGTCGGCTCGTCGCTGATCTACGCGCCGGCGAACTTCGCCGGCACCGATGAGCTGGTGGCACTCGCACGCGCAGCCGGCGAGTTCGGCGGGATGTACATCTCGCATATCCGGAACGAAGGCCCGCGGCTGCTCGAGGCGGCCGACGAACTGATCACCATCGCAAGCCGCGCGGGAGTGTCGGCCGAGATCTATCACATCAAGGCATCGGGCCGGCGAAACTGGGGCAAACTCGACACGCTCATCGCGAAAGTCGACTCCGCGCGCGCCGGCGGCCTCCGAATCACCGCCGACATGTACACCTATCCGGCGAGCTCGACCGGGCTCGACGCGACGATGCCGCTCTGGGTGCAGGAGGGCGGCCACGATGCGTGGGTCGCACGCCTCCGCGATCCAGCGATCCGTGCGCGCGTGATCGCCGAGATGCGCGACACGACGGGCACCTGGGACAATTCATTCGCGAGCTCGGGTGGCGCCGGCGGCATCCTGCTCGTCGGCTTCAAGACCGATTCGCTCAGGTATCTGATTGGGCGGACGCTGGCCGACGTCGCGGCGATGCGCGGCAAGTCGCCGGAGGAAACGGCGATCGACCTGGTCGTGCAGGACGACAGCCGGGTAGGCTGCGTGTTCTTCACGATGTCGGAAGCGAACGTGCGGCGCGAAGTGACGATTCCATGGATCAGCTTCGCCTCCGACGCCGGCTCGTATGCGACCGAGGGCGTGTTTCTCAAAACAGGCACGCATCCGCGCGCGTACGGCACCTTTGCGCGATTGCTCGGACGCTACGTGCGGGACGAACGCGCAATTCCGCTCGAGGACGCGGTCCGTCGGCTGACGTCATTGCCGGTGACGAACCTCGGCATCCTGCGGCGCGGACTGCTGCGGCCGGGCTACTACGCGGATGTGGTCGTGTTCGATCCGGCGACGATCGCCGACAAGGCGACGTTCGAGAAGCCGCACCAGTATGCGGTCGGCATGCGCCACGTGATCGTCAACGGAATACCGGTGCTGGTGGACGGCGAGCACACCGGCGCCAAACCCGGGCGCGTGCTGCGCGGGCCAGGATGGAAACCGGCCGGTCGCTAGCGCCGATCCGGATCGGGTGCGCGGGATGGAACGTGCATTCGATGTCGGCAATCCACTTTCCGGCCGATGGCAGCCACCTCGAGCGCTACGCCACCGTGTTCAATGCGGTGGAAATCAACTCGTGTTTCCGGCGACGACATCGCGCGTCTACGTACGAGCGCTGGGCGCGCTCGGTGCCGGAGGGGTTCCGGTTCTCGCTGAAGGTTCCGAAGTCCATCACGCATGTACGGCGGCTCGCGGCGTGCGAGGAGTTGCTCGGAGAGTTTCTCGATGAGATCGCGCCGCTCGGCGCGCGCACGGGTCCGCTCGTCGTTCAGCTTCCGCCGAGCCTTGCGCTCGACGTTCCGGTGGCTGAGGCGTTCTTCGACGGGTTCCGCGCGCGGTGGCACGGGGGCCTTGTGTGTGAACCGCGGCATCCGAGCTGGTTTGGCGGCGAGTGGCAGAAGCTGCTCGAGACGTACGGCGTAGGCCGGGTGGCGGCGGACCCGGTGATCGCGCCGGGCGCCGGCGAGCCAGGCGGCTTTCCCGGGTCGGTGTATTACCGCCTGCACGGGTCACCGCGGACCTACTACTCGGCGTACGGACCGGAGCGCGTGGCTGAGTATGCGGAACGACTTCGAGTGGCGGCGATGACGGGTGCGGACACCTGGTGCATCTTCGATAACACCACGCTCGGCGCCGCAGCCGCCGACGCGCTCGAGGCTCGCCGACTGCTGGCGTAGCGGGAGGCGGCTCGCCTGAGGTCCTTCTGGCCGAACCGCCGCGCCATTGCCATATATTGGATGATTCCATCTATCTGCTGGTGATTCCATCCCCGGCGCTCACCTTATTGCGGGAGTTCCCACGTGGACATTCTCACCTGGCTCATCGTCGGATTGATTGCGGGCGTGCTCGCGAGCTTCGTGCTCGGCGGAATCGGCTACGGCATCCTGGGCGACATCATCGTCGGGATCGTAGGTGCGGTGTTGGGCGGCTGGCTCTTCGGACGGATGGGCTGGCACACACCGTTCGCAGGCATCGCAGGCACCATCTTCGTTGCATTCATCGGTGCCGTGCTGCTGCTCGTGATTTTGCGCGCATTGCGGTCGCGAAGAGCGTGAGGACCCGGTACTCTTGAAGCATTCCGCGGCGTCCGATGCCTGATCCTGCTGCCCGCGTTCACTGTTACCGGCGTCGCCCACTTCGCCAACGTGCGGATCGACAAGCCCGGCGGTTACAGGTTGGCCGCTACGGATACGGATGGCGACTATACCGCATCGCCCGCAACGTCGGATTTGTTCGACATCCAGCGGTAACGACCCACTCGCCCCGGAAACGTCAAGCGGGCGGCCTCTCGAAAGGCCGCCCGCTTTTTTCACGCGGCGAGGTGGCTGATTGCGTGATCGCGCCATTCGCCTCATGACTTGACCCGCCGCGCGGCACCATGATATCCGTATCACTACAGCACACACGGGGAGCGCTCTGACGTGACCACTGCCGATACCCTGCCCCTCCTCAAGGGCACCCTGGACCTGCTCATACTCAAGGCCCTCACCTGGGGGCCGATGCACGGCTACGGCGTCACCACCTGGCTCGAGCAGCGGGCCGATCCCGGGTTCGCGATCGAGGACAGCGCGCTCTACCAGTCGCTCCAACGCATGGAAGCGCGCGGCCTGCTCGCCGCCGAATGGGGCGTCACTGAGAACAATCGCCGCGCGCGCTACTACCGGCTTACGTCTGCGGGTCGCCAGCGACTGCGCACGGACTCGGCCGCGTGGTCGCGCTACGTCGCTTCGGTGTCGGCCATCCTCGCGCTCTCCAGTCGGACGGCGTAGGCCACCATGCCGAACGACCGACCCTACCGCCGCGTCTTCAATTGGCCGCTCCGCTGGCGCGGCGAGGCCGATACCGTCGAAGCGCGGCGAGGACCCGGGAGATGGCTCTGCGCACCGCACTCGGCGCGCGGCGCGGCCGGCTACTGCAGCAACTGCGCGTCGAGCAGCTTGCGCTCGCGCTCATTTCCGGAGCCATCGCCGTCGCACTTGCCGCCGCCGGCATACGGGGCGGTGGTGGGAATGATCGCGATTGGACTCGGCTGCGGAATCGTCGCCGCGGCCGGGCTGTCTCGCCTGCTGGGCGCAATGCTGGTGGAGACGAGCGCGCTCGGCGCACCGGCGTTTGTGGTGGCGATTGTTGCACTGAGCGCGACGGCGGTCCTCGCGGCAGCAGGGCCCGCGTACCGCGCGACACGGCTAGATCCGATGATCGCACTGCGGGCCGAATAATTCTTAGGAGCCGTCCGGGCGGTGTACCGCAGCGGGCCGGCACGTCGCGCGGAACTTGAGCGGTCACTCCCGCGGCGGCATGCCAGGCGGAAGGTGTCGCACAAGCTGGCGCTGCTCCTCGGCCAGCGCCTGGACCTGCGTCGCGAGGTAGTCCAGCCCCTGCTCGAGCCGCTCCGCGTCCCCGCTCCCGACGCCGCGCGCATCGGTCGCCACCTGCAGTAGCTGCCCCTCCAGCTCGCGGATGCGCCGCCGCGCACGCCACCATCCCACCCCGGCACCGATCGCCAGCAGTCCCAGTCCCTTCACCGACGCGACCAGCGCGCCGACCATGAACGCGACCTGCGGATCCATGTGGCCTCCGGTGCAACGCTACGTGGCAGGCTCGCCGTGTGGATATGGACAGTCCAGGAATACTCCGACGTACGCCGCACGCCCGTCCGCGCTGATTACCCACGGCCGCAGTTGCCAGGGCGGATCGTGACGGACGTGCTGCGCGTGGCCGCACTCGAGCTCGGCAACCCAATGCGCTTCGTCATCCTGATGGAAGCCGGTGATCCGTGCCTGCATCTAGTCGCTCCAACGAGACCCGTGTCGCAGATCAGCTCAGCTTCACCAACCGCCTGAGCTCCCGCAACACCCGGCGCTGCGCGGCGCCATCACGCATGGCGAGAAAGATCGTATCGTCCCCCGCGATCGTGCCCAGCACTTCCGGCCAGGCCGCCCGATCGAGGGCCGCACCCACGCGGTTCGCCTCACCCGGCGGCGTGTGCAGCACGACGAGCGCGTCTCCGGCGGGATCGATCCCGATGACGCCATCCGCAATACGGCGTTCGTCCGGGTCCGGTGACAGCTGCGCACCGCCAGGCGGGCGCCGATAGACCCCATCCACCTTGACCAGCCGGAGTGCTGAAATATCCCGGCTGACGGACGATTGCGTGACGTCCCACCCCTCGCGCGCGAGCTCCTCCGCCACCTCCTCCTGCGTGCGCAGCGCCTGAGTACTGACAAGCTCGAGAATCTTGAGGTGGCGCTTCCGACGGTCGGCGGTCACGCCGTGCTCCCGCCGAGCCGAGTCATCGCGCGCTGGAACCGGGTGCGCTCCGCCGCAGCCCATCGGCGAGCGAATGCGGCACGAGCGCGCACCGCCGGCAGACCGGGATTGCCGACGCCACCGGTCGAGCGACGGCGCTCGGCGATCTCGGCCCGGCTGGGCGCCGGAAACGCGTCACCGCGTTTGATCGCGGCAGCGACTTCGCGATACGCCGCGCGGAACGTTGTGCCGGATTCGACGCGACGCATGACTTCGTCCGTAGCCAGTGCGCCGCCCGCGAGCGCCGCGTCGCAACGCGCAGGATCCACGCCGAGCACGGGCACCGCCACCGCGAGCATGCCGAGCATTTCGCCGGTACGTGAGAGGCCGCGGAACAGTGGCTCCTTCAGCAACTGAAAGTCGCGATGGTAGCCGCCCCCGAGCTTGGCCGCGAGATGCATCGTGGCGAACAGATCGCCATCTACGGCCGCGGCACGCGCACGCGTGAGCTCGAAGAGGTCCGGATTGCGCTTATGCGGCATGATGCTCGAGCCGGTCGCGAGCTCCGCCGGGAGCACAAAGTACCCGAACTCCTCGGCGCTATAGAGGATCACGTCCGTGGAGAGCCGCGAGAGATCGTGGCCGATCTGCGCACACCAGAAAAGTGCCGCGGCCTCCAGCTTGCCTCGGCCGTTCTGCACGGTGGCCACATTGTGATCGAGTCCGGCGAAGCCGAGCGCCCGTGCGGCGGCTTCACGCCGCAGGGGAAGCGGCACGCCATAGCCCGCGGCACTGCCAAGCGGCGAACGATCGACACGCGCCCAGAGTGCCGGCAGAGATTCGAGCGTGTCGAGCAGCCCTTCCGCGTATGCGCCGGCCCAGAGCGCAATCGACGACGGCATTGCACGCCGCTGGTGCGTATAGCCGGGAAAGAGGACGCTGCGGTGGGATGCGGCAAAGGCGACAAGTGCGGCGACGAGCTCGAGTGCACCCGCGTGCAGCTCGAGCAGCGTGTGCTTGAGGTAGAGCCGGATGTCGCACGCGACCTGATCGTTGCGCGAGCGGCCGGTGTGCAACCGTTCGCCGGCGTCGCGCTGCCGTGCGGTCAGCCACATCTCGACCGCGCTGTGGGCGTCTTCCTGATTGTGCCCGATCTGCAGCTCCCCGCGGTCTACCGAGCGCAGCGCACCCCGCAAGCCCGCGCGCAATCGCCGGTATTCTGCATTGCCCACGATCTTCGACGCGCGCAATCCCTCGACATGACCGAGGCTGCCGAGAATGTCCCAGCGCAGGAGGCGCGCATCCCAGATACGATCGTCTCCGACGGTGTAGTCGAGCATGCGGCGATCGGATTTCGCGCCGGGTGACCAGAGCGTGCTCGCCTGAGCGGTGCGGCGCGGCGTCATCGGAGATACTCCATCGCAAGACGGGCATAGAACCGGCGGGCGGCGCTCACTTCGTGCAGATCGACGTACTCGTCAGCCGTATGCGAGCGGCGGCTGGTACCCGGTCCGCACTTGAACGCATCGCGATCGCGCAGGAAGACCCAATCCGAACAGGTCGGACTACCGTAGTGGCTTGCCTCGGGACGAACTCGCGAGGCGGCGGCGAGGAGCCTCGAATGCGCCGGGGTTTCGCACGGCACCAGCCGGTCCGACGTGACCACCACTTCGCTCTCGAGCGATTCGCGGAGCCGCGCAGCCAGCTCGTCGTGCGGCCACGCCGGCGTGCTTCGGATGTCGAGCACCGCCTTGGCCGACGGCGGCGTGACGTTCCGGCTGACACCGGCCTGTAGCATCGTCGGCGTGACGGTGGGAAGCCCAAGCACCGGATGCGGCCGGTCGGTCGCGATCTCACTCAGGCGGACGAGATCGCGCGCGAGCGCCACCGATGCGTTGGTGAAGCTGCCGTCGGTTGCCGCGTAGCCGGCATGCCGCTGATCACCCTGTGCCACCAGATCGACCATCATCAGCCCGCGTTGCGCGATCGCGAAGTCGAGATTGGTCGGCTCGCCAATCACGGCCGCGTCGATCGGCTCGGCGGCGGCGACCGCGACCGGCATCGAAGTGTTCCGCGTCTCTTCGCCGTAACCGAGTATCACGAGCAGTCGCCCGACCGCGGGACCGCCGGCGGCCGCGAGATCGACCGCGGCGTGGAGCATCGCGGCAACCGACGCCTTTGCGTCGCCCGACCCGCGCCCGTAGAGCCGCCCTTCCTCGATCGACGGCGTGAACGGATCGCGGGTCCAGCCTTCGCCCGGCGGCACCACGTCGAGGTGGGAGACGAATGCGAGCGTGGGGCCGGAGCCTTCGCGTCCCACCTGCACGCGAACGCCGGCCGCATCGCGCACCACCTCGAGCCCCCACCCGCGCACGGTTTCCTCGACGAGCCGGCCGACCGCCTCCTCGCTCCCGCTGATCGAAGGCGTGGCGACCAGCTCGCGCAGCAGCTCGATCTCAGCCGGCCAGGTCAACGCCAAGGTAGGTCGCCTTCTCCTTTCGTCCGACGATCATGGTGCCGCATCCCGAGCCGGTGAACACCTCGAGCAGCAGCGCATCCGGCGCGCGGCCGTCGATGATGTGCGTGCGCTCGACACCACCGGTCGCTGCGCGGATGCACGCTTCGACCTTCGGACGCATGCCGCCCGCGAGCGCGCCACTTGCCATGAGACCGGCAAGATCGTCCGGGTCGGCGAAGGTGACGAGCGTAGCGGGATCGTGGGGGTCGCGCAGCACGCCGGGCGCACCGGTCAGAAAAATCAGCTTCTGCGCCCGCACCGCGACCGCAAGCGCCTCGGCAACGGTATCCGCGTTGACATTGTACACGTTGCCTTCGTCATCACCGGCCAGGCTCGCGACGACCGGCACGAATCGCGCTTCTCCGAGCGTGATGAGAATGCGCGGGTCGACGCGGTCGATGTCTCCCACGTGCCCGAAGTCCACCTCGCGCGTCCGTCCTTCGTCGTCGACCAGCGACACTGGCGGGCGACGATGCGCGGTAATCAGGTCGGCATCGACGCCGGTGAGCCCAACCGCCTGGACACGGTGCTCGCGCAACGCCGACACCAGATCGGTATTGAGCGTGCCCGCGTAGACCATCTTCGCGACTTCGAGCGCCGAGTCGTCGGTGACCCGCCGGCCGGCAACGATCGTCGGCTCCTGGCCCAGGCGGCGGCTGAGCGCCGTGGCCTGCGGCCCGCCACCGTGAACCACGACGAGCCGAATGCTGAGGGACGAGAGCAGCGCAATTTGCGCCGCAACCTGGTCCAGCACCTCCGCATCCTTGAGCACGTCCCCGCCGAGCTTGACGACGAAGACCTGATCGCGGTAGGCGCGCACGTAGCGGAGCGCACCCTTGAGGCCGGCGATTCCCTTGGTCGGATCGATGCTCATTGCCTGTTCCCGATCATCGTCAACATCAGTGCGCGCTGGGCGTGCAGCCGGTTCTCGGCCTGGTCGACGACCACGGAATTCGGGCCGTCGAGTACGGCATCGTCGATCTCGACGTTTCGGCGCACCGGCAGGCAATGCATCACAATTCCCTTGCCGCCGCGCGTATTCTTGAGGCGCCGCTCGCGGAGCCGCCAGTCGCGGTGTGCGTTCCGGAGTACCGCTTCTTCCTCCGGCTTGCCGAACAGATCGATCGACCCCCACGACTTCACGTAGACGGCATCCGCACCGACCAGCGCATCTTCCTGGTCCGTGCTCACCTGCACTGAGGCACCGTGCTCGCGCCCGATGCGCATGATGGTTTCCATGTCGTCCGGATCGAGCTCGAAGCCCTCAGGCCGGGCGATCACGATCTGCATGCCGAGCATCG
>JBDTQV010000034.1:0-12821 GCA_039932015.1 Gemmatimonadota bacterium
CTGTGCTCCATTTGCAACGGCGCAAAAATCTCCTGCTCGACGTACGCGCCGAACGGACGGCGCGCCACGGCTTCGACGATCGCACCCAGCACGAGGTAGTTGGGGCTCGCGTACTCGTGTACCGTGCCCGGCGCGTGCGCCAGCTTTACGCTCGCGAGCGCGCGCACGTGATCGGTCAGGGTTCGCGCGTCTCCCCGCGCACGCGCTGCGCGCGTGGGAATGCCGCTCGTGTGCAGCAGCAGCTGGCGCACGGTGATCGCCGCGCTCGCGGCCGAGTCGCCCACGCGAAACCAGGGCAGGTACCGCTGCGCCGGGGCATCGAGCTCGACGCGGCCGCGCTCGACGAGCTGCATGACGGCCAGCGCCGTGAATGCCTTGCTCATGGACCCGAGCACGAATCCCGTTTCGCCGGTGACGGGGTTGCCCCGTCCATCGCTCCCAAAGCCGCGCACGTGCACTACGGTATCGCCATGGACGATGGCAATCGACGCTCCCGGCACGCGATCGGCCGCCATAGCGCGGGCGACGTACGCATCGATCGCGCCAAAATCCGGTGTGCGGGTCCCGGCCCCCGGGTCCTGCGCAAACGCGGGCAGGAGCACGACCGCGGCCGTGCGCAGCCAGGCGAACGTCATCCGCCGTTCATCTCACTTCGCACCTCTCGGCGCGAGGTCCCCGAAGAAATTCTCGACCAGCACGACTTCCTGCTGCCCCTTCCGCTCGGGGCGGCGGATCATCAGGAAACGCTGGTCCCCCGGTGCGACGTCATACTGCGGCCGGTTGACCGCCGCGGCATAGCGCCCGACCGCGAACAGCGGTCGGGCGGTGCCGGCGACGAACCCGGTCCCGGCTGCGATCGGCAGGCTCATCAGCTGTCCTCGGCTCTTGAAGAACAGCTCGCGACCGCTGCGGGACCACCGGGGCTCGGTGCCGCCACCCTGAGTGATGGGATACTTCACGCGCATGTCCGGGAATGACGCGACGTACACATCGCTCCGGCCCGAGCGGTCGGATGTAAACGCGAGCCATCGGCTGTCCGGCGACAACGCGAGCTGGGTATTGAAGCTGCTGTCCGGGTAGATCAGCGAGAGGGTGGAGTCGCCCTGCAACCGGCGCGCGTAGAAGTTGCCGGCCGCCTTTGCATCGTTCGCCCGGATCACCAGCCATTGGCCGTCACGGCTGTATTCAGCCTCCCAGATGTCGGTGGGAAGATCGGCCAACAGTCGCGGCGGCACGCTGCCATCGGCGGGGCTCAGCCAGGCGTCGTTCGCACCAGTAGTCGCGGAGGCTGAGTTCGTGGTCGTGAACGCGAAACTCTTGCCGTCAGCGGTCCACGAGGGCCGCCAGCTTCCTGCGTCCCCGCCCGACACGCGGAGCCTCGAGCCGTCGGCCCGCTGAACCCAAAGCTGAGTGACGCCTTCGCGAATGCTGACGGCCAGACTCGACCCATCTGGTGACAGCGCGGGATACTCGAACGCCGCGGTCCAGTCGGTTGCGGCCGGCTCTTCCGTGCCGTCCCGATGCACCCAGACGAGTGTGGACTGGGCGACGTCCCGCGTGCCGAGGTAGTACACCGCGGTACCGTTGGCGGACAACGCGAAACCGGTTGGTGCGACGCCATCGGTCACGGGAACAGCTCCGGACGTCACGGCGAGCTTCTGCAGGTCGAACCCAACCGCAAACAATCCACCGTCGCGGCTGGTGTAGAGGAGGTGGCCGGTCGGCGAGTACCAGGCGCCGGCGGCGTTGGGCACGAGCATTCGCGCGGTGCCCGCCTTCAGATCGTACAGGTAGATCGCCGAGCCGCTCGCGCAGTTGCCGGGGCAGGACGTGAACAGGAATCCACGGCTTCCCGGAAGCGGCGACAATGTCGTCGGGTCGTTGCGATGGTTCGGATCCGGAGCCCGTACCGGCGTCACCGACCCGCCCTCCGCGGGAACGCTGAGGACGCCCAGCGAGATATCCACAAAGAGAATCCTGCCGTCATCCAGCCACGCACCTGCCGGCTGACTTTCCGTGCCCTGTGACGCCAGCTCGATGGACCCTCCGCCCGAGATCGGCACTTTCCGAACCTTGCCTCCGTGGGCGAGGTAGCCGATCCACTGGCCATCCGGCGAGAAGAACGGGCTCGACGCACCCTCCGTTCCCGCGAGCGGCGTGGGGTGAACGTCGTTCCGCCGCTTGACCATGAGCCGGGCATCGTTGTCGGACGAATCGGTGAAGGCGATGGTCGATCCGTCCGATGAGATCGCCAAATGCGTTTCGGCTCGCGCATTCCCAGGGGACAGAAAATCCGGATATGGCGCGTCCCACAGCATGATGCGCTGGCGAGTGGTAACCGGTTTTGGCGCCGGCCGGAGCCAGCCCCAGAGCGCCGTCGCCGCGAGGGCGACCACCGCTGCAGGCCAGAGCAGGCGCCGGCGGGCCGGCGGCGGCCGAGTGGCTGCCATGGATACCCGCGTGCGACGCGAACTCGCGCCATCTCCGCTCAGCGCCGCGACGAATTCGGCGGCGCTCGCGAACCGGTCAGCAGGAAGTTTCTCGAGCGCACGCATCACTGCGGCGTCCACCTGCTCCGGGACTGCCTTCCGCTGGATTGCGATGGAGCGCGGCTCCTCTGTCACCAGCCGAGCCACGATCGCCTGCACGGTCGGCCCGGTGAACGGTGGCTCCCCTACCAGCATCTCGTACGTCACGGCACCGAGCGCATAGATGTCGCTCCGTGCGTCCACATGTTTTTCGCCCATCGCCTGCTCGGGACTCATGTACTGCGGCGTGCCGAGCGAGAGGCCCGTCTGCGTCATCCGCTGCCCGCCGGCATGCTGCACCGCGAGAGAGATTCCGAAGTCGGCGACCAGCGCGTGGCCATCCTGAAGCAGAATGTTCTCCGGCTTGATATCGCGGTGTACGACACCGTGTCCGTGCGCGTAGCTCAGCGCGTCGGCCACTTCGCGGGCGATCAGCACGGCATCTGGAATCGGCAACTGCTGCTCCCGCTCGAGGCGGGCGCGCAACGTCTCGCCCGTGACCAGCGGCATCACGTAGTAGAGGAGCCCGTCCGCGTCGCCGGAATCGAGGAGCGGCAGGATGTGCGGGTGCTGCAGACGGGCGGTCGTGCGAATTTCGGAGAGGAACCGCTCGTTACCGAGTGCCGCGCCGAGGTCGGGGTGCAGCAGCTTGATGGCGACGTCGCGGTCGTGCTTGAGATCGCGCGCGAGGTACACGGTGGCCATGCCGCCCGCGCCCAGCTCGCGCCCGATCCGATAGCGGTCAGCGAGCGCGGCACTGAGGCGGGAAACGGCGTCGGTCATTGGATCCCCGTGAACACGACAATCCGGGCGTCGTGATTCCGGTATGCGACGCGCTCGACGGCGGTGAGCGCGGCGACTTTGCGTTCGAATCTCATCGTGCGGCCCCGCCCGCGCCGAAGATGTCTGGATGAGCGGCGGCCGCACGCGCTCGCATCTGGGTCACATCCTGCGTCATGCTCGCGAGCACGGCGCGATACCGCGGCTCGTTCCGCAGCGACGCGAAGAATGGATCGAGCTCGACGAGTCGCCAGTCCTTCCAGCCGGCTCGATATCCCCGCTCCAGCCAATCGAGCGCAGTCGGCGCATGTCCCTCGATCGCGCTGATGGCCGCGAGCTCCATGGCGGCAGCCGGTCCTTCGGCGCCGGCATCGAGGCTCCGCGTCGCGGCCGCGGCCGATTGACGCCAAAGCTCGGCGGACGTTTTGACGTCACCGCGCCGGTGCAGCGTCAGGGCGAGGAGTGACCGCAGAGATTCAGGAAACATCTGCGCCGGTGTCGTCGAATCCTGCGCGACAAGCGGCCGAATGAGCTGCTCCGCATCCGGCGCGCCGGTGACCACCGCCAGTTCGGCCAGGATCGGCAGGCCTTCGGTGTTGTCGGGCTCGTTCCGGACCAGTCGCCTGGCGCGTTCGAGCGCCGCGGCGTTCCGCCCTTGCCGGAGCTCGAGCCATGCGAGCAGGCCCTGGACTCGCAATTCAGTCGGATGCCGCCGCTCGGCCGCGAGCAGAAAGCGCGCGGTGGCTGAGTCATCGGCCAGCGGCAGGAGTGACAGGCCTTCATGGTACGGAGTGTGGGGGTGGTTGGGATCGAGATCCCGGCCGCGAACCCCCCAGTCCAGCGCCTCGTCATAGCGGCCAAGCGCGACGTAGGTGTTCGCCAGATCCATCGCGGCGCCCGAGTGGCTCGGCGAAAACTCGAGCGCCTTCAGGTAAGCGCGCCTGGCTTCGGCAAACTTCAGTGCGGTGCTCTGGAGGTCGCCGAGGGCAAACCAGCCGTCGGCCAGCTCGGGATCGAGGACGATCGCCTTCCGTGCGGCGATAAAACCGGAGTCGATATACGCCGGCTCGCCCGCCACGCCCCGGAACATGTCATTTCGCGCGAGCTGGGCGACGGCGGCGGCGAACGCCGTGTCGAGCTGTATCGCCTGCCGGAGGAGTTCACCGCGAATGCGATTATCCGAGCGAACCTGAGGATGCAAGTCGAGCGCGCGAAGGTAGAGCTGATGGGCCGCGACACTTGTGGTGGGGACGCGAGCGACGCGCTTCGCTTCGGTCGGCGTAAGCGTCGCCTGCAGCGCGGCCGTGACCTTGTGGGCGACATCGTCCTGCACGGCGAACAGGTCCGCCATCTGCCGGTCGTACTGGTCCGACCAGAGGGACTGCCCGGTGCGCACGTCGGTCAGTTCGACGGAGATTCGCACTTCGTTTCCGGCCAGACGAACGCTGCCATCGACCACGCTGCCGACGCCCAACTCGCGCGCCATTCGCGACAGGCGATCGCTCGCGGTATCGTACTGCGCAGTAGCGGCGCGCCCGAGTACCCGGAGGGCGGCAACGCGCGCCAGCTGGCCGGTAATTTCTTCGGTGATGCCGGCACTGAAGTATCGCTGGCCGGTGTCGGACGACAGATTACGGAAGGGCAGGACGGCGACCACGCGTTGACGCGCATCGCCAGTGCCGTTTCCCGAGTCGTTGGCCCCGCCGTGCCGTCCGCGGAGCACCAAGCCGCCAACCATGGCGAGGACGGCGATCAGGCCGGCGCCCACCAGCAGCATCGGCCGGCGTGAACCCGGCGCCGCGGCATGCGGGGCCAAGACACTCCGCTCGAGCGCCGACACAAACTCCGCCGCTGTATCGAACCGGTCCGCCGGCAGTCGCTCGAGCGCGCGGTGCACCGCGCGATCGAGGTCGGGAGGAACGGTACGCCGCTGCGCCGTGAGCGACGGTGCGTCGGCGGTCATCACCCGGGCGACGACGGCCTGGGCCGTGACCCCGGAGAACGGCGGCTCCCCGAGCAGCATTTCGTAGACGACACACCCGAGCGCGAAGATGTCGCTTCTGGCGTCCACCGCGCGCTCGCCCATCGCCTGTTCCGGAGACATGTAGTGCGGCGTGCCGAGTGACATGCCGGTTTCGGTCATGCGGGCGCCAGCGGCGCTGCCCGCTTCGAGGGCAATGCCGAAGTCGGCGATCAGCGCCTGCCCCTCGTGCAGCAGGATGTTTTCCGGCTTGACGTCGCGGT
This sequence comes from Gemmatimonadota bacterium, assembly GCA_039932015.1. GTDB lineage: Bacteria > Gemmatimonadota > Gemmatimonadetes > Gemmatimonadales > GWC2-71-9 > JAICUF01. The sequence continues at coordinate 5,553 of JBDTQV010000034.1, forward strand.
GGATGACGCCGCGACGATGCGCGTAGTCGAGCGCGGTGCCGATCTGCGCGGCGAGGCGGACCGCTTCTGCGATGGGGAGCTGATGCTCCCGGTTCAGCCGGTCACGGAGGCTCTCGCCTTCAACGAACGGCATGGCATACCAGGCGACGCCGTCCGCGTCACCCGAGTCGATCAGCCCCAGGATGTGCGGATGCTGAAGCGCGGCGATTGTCCTGATTTCACGGAGGAATCGCTCCGTTCCGATGGCTGCCGCGAGCTCGGGCCGGAGCACCTTGATCGCGACCCTGCGGCCGTGCTTCAGATCCTCGGCGAGATACACCGCGGCCATCCCGCCCGCGCCCAGCTCGCGCTCGATCCGATAGCGGTCGGCGAGCGCTGCAGTGATGCGGGAAACGGCGTCGGTCATTGGATCCCCGTGAACACGACAATCCGGGCGTCATCACGGCAGCATGACGCGCTCGACGGCAGGTGTCTTCGATAATGTGGGTGTTTGCGTATGCTAAGCCATAATTTCCGGATGGCAATGCCAGGATGCGGCAATGCCGCGCGCGTGACGATTAAGTGCACCGACGTAGCGCGTGGGGGAACTCCGCAACACCGGGCTCAACGCATCTGATGGAAGTACACGAGCCCGCCGCCGGCATTTCCGACAAGCACATCGACGCGCCCGTCACCGTCGACATCTCCAAACGCCGGCGCCGAGAACGGCGGCCAGTCCGCGTCGGCCGGTTCAGGCGTGAACGCTGGCGCCGTGCGCGTGCCGGTGTTCCGGAACACCAGCGGCGGCCCTGCCTGGGTGCCGACGACGAGATCGATCCGGCCATCGCCGTCGAAATCCACCAGCCTCGGCACCGCGCGCGCACCCGCCTTCACGCCGAGCCACTCGTCGCTCACCAGCGTGAACTTCGGTGCGGTGCGGGTGCCGTCATTGCGGTAGTAGTTGAGCGAGCCGGATGCTTCACCGACGACCATGTCGAGGTCGCCGTCTCCGTCGAGATCGGCGAGTGACGGGGTGGTGTGACTTCCACGCGTGATCTGCACCAGCACACTGTCCGCGAGCGTAAAATGCGGTGCTGCCGGCGTGCCGTCGTTGTGGTAGAACTGCACCGCGTCCCGCCACGTACCCATGATCAGGTCTGGCTTCCCGTCGCCATCGAGATCGGCGAGCGCCGGCGCATAGTGATATCCGGGTAGGACCGAGATGGTACCCTCGGACCGGAACGACGGTGCCGTCGCGGTGCCGGTGTTCCGGAGGAAGTACAGCGAGGCCGTGCTCGCTGATCCCGGCTCGGTCTTGTTGCCGATCAGCAGATCCAGATCGCCGTCACCGTCGATGTCACCGAGCGCCGGGCTGCTCTCGCTGCCGATGTCGAGCGCATCGAGGAACTGGCGCGTGCGGGTGGTCCACGAGCCTGCGGTCGGCTGCGTGAGCAGGTAAAGATTCGCGCGTGACGTGGTCGACGGATCGTACGCGCCTCCGAGGACGCCGACGAGCAGGTCGAGGCGGCCGTCGCCGTCGAGGTCGGCCACTGCCGGCGCATTGTAGCCGCTGGTGCGAAGCGGGTTGCCCGGAGGGAAGGGAATCGGTGTGTCGCGCATGTTCGGTGCGGCGCAGCTTCCGTTGTTTCGGATCCAGAGCAGGCCCGGCTCGAAGAAGTCGCCCCAGAGAATATCGCGATCGCCGTCGCCATCCACATCGACCAGCGCCATCGTGTTGGCACCGTGCAGCGTCGGCCCTGGCGGGCCGTTCTGATTCGCGTCGCCGCCGATGATCTGAATCCCTTCGAAGCGATCGACCAGGAGACGGAAGCGCGGTCCCGCGGAGTCGAGTGACGCCATCTCGTAACGCGTGACGGTCCCATCCACGCGGCCGACCATAAGATCCATTCGGCCGTTGCAGTCGAGATCGGCGAACTGCGGGATGTTCTGCCGGTCGGCGAAGATCGGTGCGCCGCTCACGTCGCGCACGCTGTCCGCGCCGATGACGAACCGCGGCGCGCGCGGCCCGCCGTCGTTCCGGAACCACCTGATGTAGCTGTACGGCGACTCGGCGAAGAGATCGAGGTCGCCATCGCCATCGGGATCGGCGAAGCGGCTCCACTCGCCGACGTCGAGATTCTGCCAGCGGTCGCTGCGCCAGGTATAGCTCCCGGCGCTCGCACCATCTGGTCCGGTACGCTCGAAGAAAATGAGACGGCCGGGATATTCCTGGATGAAGAGATCGAGATCGCCGTCGCCGTCGATGTCGACCAGTTGCGGGCGGGGATGCTCGAAGCCGCCGAGCAGCGGAAAGGTGAAGGCGCGGCCGCTGTCGTCCGCCACCGGAAAGCCGGTGACGAGCCGCTCGAACTTGGGCCAGAGTGCTGGTTCTCGCGGGGCAACGGCGGGCAGGGCGGCGCAGGCGGCGAGCGCCAGCGCGACGCCCAGCCACTTCAACGAACGCCCCCCAGTCCCAGTGCGGTCGCGTAGCGCCCGACGGGAATGACGCGCGTGACCTTGCTCGTGCGCGCGTCGATGAACGCGAGCGTGCCGCCTGCGTGCGGCGCATTCATTCCCGCGTGCATGCCGCCGTGCATCGTGTCCATCGGCGTTGCGGGTACGGCCGCGGTCTGGGTGCCGTGACTCGACACGTATACCGTGCGCCCATCGGGAGACACGAGCACGCCGTGCGGCTCCGCGAATGCGGAATCGCGGATGACCGACGCCACCGTCCAGTCGGACGTCGACACCTTGGTGACGGCACCGCTCCGCTGATCGCCGAGCCACACGGCGGCTCCGTCCGGCGCGTACGAGATCTGATATCCGAACGGCAATACATTGGCCGAGCCAAGGAGCCGCGGCGTGCCGCTCGTAACATCGAGTCCGAGCAGGCGGCTGGTGAGCTGCGTCGATGCCGCGAGCGTATGGCCGTCGGGAGAGAGCGCGAACGTGACGTACGCGTTGAGCGGACCGGCGAGCGTCGTGAGCGACACGTGCTCATCGGGCGTGATGGTGGCGATACGGTTGTCGCCCAGACCCGCGACGTAAACCCTGCCGCTCGCGGTGTCCGCCGCGATGGCGTGCGGGCGTGGCAGGATCACGTCGAGCTCGGCGAGCAGCGTCATGTCGCTTCGGCGCATGACGCCGATGCTCGACGGCGCATTGACCGCGCCCATCGAGCGCGACGCATACAGCCGGTCGCGCGCGGGATCGAGCGCCAGCATGCCCGGCGTCTCCATCTTTGCCTTGCCGGCGAGATGGTTGTCGCGATCGAACTTGGCGACGTAGTTGTCGCCGATCAGCGTCACGTACCAGGCCGACCCATCCGGTTCGGCCACGACGGCGTGCGGCTTGGCATCGGCGGTGAAGCCGGCTGTGCGGAGATCGACGGTGGTGATGAGGGTGCCGGTGGCGGGGTCGACGATACTGACCGTCGCGTCGCTCTGGTTAGGCACGTAGAGGCGGGCACCCGACCGCGCCGACTGCGCGGGCGCGGCGCCGCCCGGCTGTCCTGGGGAATGGCAGGCTGAGGACAGCAGGAGCGCCGCGACTGCGGCGCTCCCCAGGTGACGAATCATGGAACCGGTGCCGTCGCCTGGTCGCGCACGACGAACACGCCTTCCGAGCCGCTGGTCACGACGATCGTGCCGCTCTTGAAGAACGGATAGTTGCTCCACGAACCGCCGAAGCCGGGTTCATCGGGACCGACCGGCACGGTGTCGAAGTAGCCCACTTCCTTCGGCTTCAGGCGATCGCTGATATCGATCACGCGGAGGCCACTCACGTAGTTCGACTCGTACATCCGGTCGCCCTTGATGTAGAGATTGTGATCTGTGGAATTGACCGGCCCCGTGTACTCGCCGGCGAGGACCGGGTCGTCGAGCTTCTGCATGTCCCAGATGAGCGTGCGGGTGCCCTTGACCTTTCCCTGCAGCTCGTCGAGCTCGTCGTCGGAATAGAAGTAGCGCTGGTCCTCGCTCAGCCAACCCTGGTGCGCGTAGGCGACGTTCGGATAGGTTGCGCGGCCGAGCGCCTTTGGGTTCGCCTTGTCGGTCACGTCGTCGACACTGATCGCGGTTTCGTTGGCCGAGAAGCAGATCTCATGGCCGGTATAGCGGGTGTCCGGGCCGTGATAGACGGTGCACTGTGCGTCATGTGTGTAGCCCGTGCCGGAGCGCCCAGTGGCCTTGTCCTGGAAGCAGCCCGCGAATTCCGGGTTGAGCGGGCTCTTGATGTTGACCATGTGCAGCCCGCCGCCGCACGTCTCGCCGCCGCTGCCCACGCCTACGAGAAAGGCATAGCCGGTGAGCGTGTCGATCACGATGTTGTGCACGCTGCCGGCCTTGCTGTAGTGCCCGTCCTCGGTAAACGTCTGTGGCGTGGCTGTCGTCTTCCGAAGATGGGTCAGGTCGAAGATCTGCACGCCGTGGTTGGGCGAGCCGTCCGCCACGATGTACGCGTAATTCTTGTAGACCTTGATGTCACGCCACGCGGAGGTGGGCGTTCCCGCCGTGCGGGGAAGGCTGCCAAGGTAGCGCGGCCGGTTGGGGTTCGACACGTCGATGAAGCCGGTGCCGTCGGTCCGGCCCACCAGCGCGTACTCCTTGTTGGTCTGCGGATCGGTCCAGCCCCACATGTCGTTCATATGGGTGCCGCGGCCGCCGCCCACTGCCTCGACCGGCATGAACGCCTGCAGCGTCACCTTCTGACACCCGAAGATGCTGGCCTTGCCGTCGGTGCAGTTCACGTCGCGCCCACTCACCGCGGCCGGGCGGCTCACCGGTGCCGACACCGTCGTCTGGCGCCAGCTGCCCGAGGCGGTGCGCGTGAGCAGCGCCGCGAGGCCCTGTCCGTTGTCGGCGACGGGGAGGCCGATGACGGCGACCTGCCCGTTGACCGCCATCGTCAGGCCGAACGCCGCCTGCACGGCGGAGTCGGAGGCGAAAGTCGAGACGCCGCTGAAGCGGGCGCCGGTATCGGCGGTGAAGCGGTGGACCTGGCCCTGGAACTGGTTCGCGCCGATCGCGCTCACCCAGATCTCGCGGCCGGTCGCGGCGATCGATGCGCCGAACTGCATGTTCGGCGTCGCGGCGAACGGCTGGAGCGTGGCAACCCGATTCCAGCGTCCCGCGGCTGTATCGCGATCGAACGCGACGACGGCGCCAAGGTTCTGATTGGCTCCGGGCGCACCGATGTAGATGCGGTTGCCGACGACGAGCAGCGCCTGTCCGAAGCGGGCTCCCTTGGCAATCGCCGGAGGCGCGGGGTACGTGAGGCGCGCATCCTGTTTCCAGGTGGTGCCCGTCCGCCGGAACACGTAGGCAGCGCCGGTATTCGAGTCCGCAGCGGCGGCGCCGACCACGAGCAGATTGCCCACAAGTGAGACCGGCCCGCCAAAGTTGGCGCCGGCCTTGGGATCGTCGGGGCGCAGCGTCGTCTCGAGGGTCCACGCGTTGCCGCTCCGGCGGTAGATCTTGAGTGCACCGGCGCTGCTGTCGGTGCCGGTCGCGCCGATGAGGGCGACATCACCGATCACGGCGAGGGTGCGGCCGAATCTGGTTCCCGAGTCCGCGCCGGCGATGGTGGTGACGTGGTTCCAGGCTCCGGTCGCGCCGCGCTGGTAGACGTGGACCGACCCTGGAGCGGTGAGTGACGCGGTCTGGGTGACCAGCAGCGTGTTGCCGTCGCTCGCGACTGTCCGGCCGAAGCCATCGGCTTGCGCGGAGTCCGGGGACGCGAGACGCATGCTCTGGCGCCAGGCGCCCTTGGCGTCGGGCGCATACACGTAGACGTAGCCCGGCGAGTAGGTGTTGCCCGGCTGGCCGATGAACGCCTGGCGTCCATTGAGCGCCAGCGACCCGCCGAAGTTGAAGTTCTGCGCGACGGCTGGTGCGGCGCCGGCCGCAAGCAGCAAGGCGGCACACGGAAGAGCGGCCCTGCGGAAACGATGGGACATCGTGACGGAGCTCCGGGAGTGAGAGGAGGCTGGGGGGTCCTGGCAGCTTTCATTATACATATGCGGCGCGGACGCGGGAGATGTGTAGGAAACGCGTGGCGAGATGGAACGTCGCGGAGGCAGTCATGGTGGGCGTACGCGGCGAATCGGGGGGTTGTTTCAGGTAAGACGGCCCCGGAGAGCTTGCATCTGAGTTGCGGCGGCGTTGAGTTGACGTCGTGCCCGATTTTGCCGATGGTGAATGACGCGGGATCGCGGTGTCGGACGCTTGATCTGTTTTGGGCGATCCCGAACAGATTTCATGAATTGTGAATCGGTTTTAGTTGACGCTTTGTGCCCCCGGCGTGACGATGATTGCATTTAAGTGCACGGTGGATGCGTTCGGGCAGGTGGCTGATGCGTTCGAGTCGACGGAAATCGGAGCAATCCCTAGTTCTCTCTCGCCCGAGGAGAGTCACCTGCCTTCCGCCGCCACGCCCGCCCCACGCCTCGCCCGCCCGATCGTTACGACACTCGCGGCGCTCTCGTTCGCGCTACACGTCGCCGTCAACTTCGTTTCGCCGTACGGCGTCCATCGCGACGAGTTCCTCTACATGGCGATGGGCCGGCATCTGCAGCTCTGGCGCATGGACTTTCCGCCGCTCATCGCTATCGCCTCCGAGATGCAGCGCGCGCTGCTGGGCGACTCGCTCGTGGCGATCCGGATGGTGCCCGCGCTCGCCGGTGCGCTCCTCATCGTGCTCGCCGCGCTGCTGGCCCGCGAGATGGGCGGCGGGCGCGCCGCCCAGGCGCTCGCGGCGCTCTGCGTGCTCGGCGCACCACTATTCATGCGCACGGCGATTCTTTTCCAGCCGGTTGTGCTCGACGAGCTCTGGTGGACGGTCGCGCTCCTGGCGCTAGCGCGGCTCGCCAACGGCGGGGACCGCCGCTGGTGGCTCGCGCTCGGCACCGCGCTCGGCTTGGGGCTGCTCACCAAGTTCAGTATCGGCGTGATCGCGATAGCCGTGTCGGTTGCGATCGTGCTCTCACCGCTTCGGCGGGCGCTGCTCACAGCGTGGCCATGGCTCGCTGCGTTGCTGGCACTCGTCATCGGCAGTCCGAGCATTGTGGGGCAGATCCGCCTCGGCTTTCCGGTGATGCGGCAGATGAGCGACCTGCAGCAGGCGCAGCTTTCCCACGTCACGCCGGCCGCATTCCTCGGCGGGCAGGCAGAGATGCTTGGCCCCGCCGTGCTGCTCGCCGCCGCGGGTCTCGCCGTGTTGCTCGCTGTGCCGTGGATGCGCGCGTGGCGTGTGCTCGGTTGGAGCTGCCTCGGTGCGCTCACGCTGCTGCTG
>JBDTQV010000035.1:0-12600 GCA_039932015.1 Gemmatimonadota bacterium
GGTCGAGCCGGTGCACCTCCTCCGAGATGTCCGGCACCAGAAACAGCCCCGGATCATTCGGCGACATCGCCTCGGCGCCGAGATCGGTGAGATGGACGGAGTGTCCCTTCTCGTCGAGCACGAAGTAGAGCGTATCCTCGAGATCGCGCATCCGCTGCTGCTTCATCGGCAGCTTGCGGTCCGCGATCGCGTCGAGCTCCATGCGCTGCACCAGCTGCTTGACGCCGGTCTCGTTCATCATCTTGAGCAGGCGCTTGTTCTTCGGCATGCCGAGCTGCGCCTGGTAGAGCTTGAGCGCGGCGTCGCTCCGGGTCTTCGGATCCTCGAGCAGCCGTTCACCCTCAGCGAGCAGGGTGTTCACGACGCTCGTCTGGTTCCGAACGATCTCCTGCACCAGCCGGTTGAACTGCTGATACTTGTCGTCGACCTCGTTGCCGGCCGCACCCGAGATGATGAGTGGCGTGCGCGCCTCGTCGATAAGGATCGAGTCGACCTCGTCGATGATCGCGTACGCATGCGGGCGCTGGACCCGCTGCTCCAGCGACATGACCATGTTGTCGCGGAGATAGTCGAAGCCGAACTCGTTATTCGTGCCGTAGGTGATGTCGGCGAAGTAGGCGGCCCGCCGCTCGGGTGATTGCGGCTCGGTGTCGTCGAGACACGCGACCGTGACGCCGAGGTACTGGAACAGTTGCCCCATCCATTGCGAGTCGCGACGGGCGAGGTAGTTGTTGACCGTAATGAGGTGAGCGCCGCGGCCGGTGAGCGCGTTGAGGTAGAGCGGCAGCGTCGCCACCAGCGTCTTGCCCTCACCAGTAGCCATTTCGGCAATGCGTCCGCGGTGCAGCACGATGCCGCCGATGAGCTGGACATCGTACGGTATCATGTCCCAGGCCATCTCATGCCCGGTGACCATGAACGTGGTATCGACGAGCCGTCGTGCAGCTTCCCGAACGGTCGCAAAGGCCTCGGGCAGGATCTCGTCGAGGACGTCCGCCAACTGTTTCTTGTAGTCGGTTTCGAGCTCGTGGAAACGTTGCTCGAGGCGATCGCGCTCGGTGGGATCGGCGCAGCCGTGCTTGGCTTCGCGTACTTCGGCGAGCTCCGTGGCGACCGTGCGCGTGTGCTCGGCGATCCGCTCGCGAAAGCGCTCTGTCTGCGCCTTGAGGGAGGTCTCGTCGAAGTCCTTGATCCGCTCCTCGTGCGCCTTGATCTGCTCGAGCACAGGCTGGAGCCGCTTCACTTCACGGGCGTGGCGCGTGCCGAGCACCGCCGTCATCAATTGCTTGATCATACGTCACTCAAATATAAGCGGTGGCGCGCGATGTGGTCGGCGACCGCGGCGGGGACCCAGTACCGGACCGACCGCCCGGCGAGCACCCGCTCGCGGACAGCAGTCGCGGAAATCTCGATAGCCGGCACAGGAACGGTGCGCCAGATGGCCGGCCCGTCAATCGGCGCGGCACCCGGTCGTGCAAGCACGGCGACGCGTGCAAGCCGAACCAGTTCGTCCGGTTCACGCCAGAGATGGATATCGGCTGCGGCGTCCGCACCGACTAGCAGCACAAACTCGTGGCCCGGCTGCTCGGCGGTGAGGCCGCGCAGGGTGTCAATCGTATACGACGGGCCGGGGCGCTCGAGTTCCCGCGACTCGAGCGCGAACCCGCTCATTCCGGCAATCGCGAGCCGCACCATCTCGGCGCGCTCACCGGCGGGGGCGGCGTGCCGGCCGGCCTTGAACGGTTGCTCGTTGGCCGGCATGAAGCGCACCTGATCGAGTCCAAGTGCCTCAGCGGCGACTTGCGCGACGATCAGGTGGCCGTGATGGATCGGATCGAACGACCCGCCGAACAGGCCGACCAGGCTCACGAGGGAGGTGGCGGCGGCGGTGTCAGAGGAGCCGGCGCGGCGGAATCGGCCGGCGCACTGACTCCGGCGCAGGTTTTCTGTCCGTCGACCCGGTCGGGATGGTACTTGCGCAGGTACTCGCAGGTTTCCTGGACGTCTTCCTGATAATTGAGCGCCCGGTATGCGCGAATCAGCAGCACGAGCGCCTCAGGCGTGACCTTGGCGCGTGGGTACGTAGCAGCGATGTCCTTCAGATACAGGATCGCCGAGTCGTATGCCTTGTTTCGCAGGTAGTACTGCGCCGCCTTCAATTGTTTGTAGGCAAATCGATCGTTGAGATCGGCAATCCTGAGCTGTCCCTGCTTCGCAGCATCGCTGTCGGGATAGCGGCTGAGCAGTTCCTGGTAGGTTGCGAGTGCCGCCTGACCATAGGTCGGATCGAGCTCGGGCCGCCGCCAGAGGCCCATGTACGAGTCGCCCACGCGGAGAAGCCCCTCCGCCGCGAGCGAATCCGCCGGGTTCTCATCCGATACGCGGCGGAACTCGCGCGCCGCCTGCAGATATTCCTTCTTGCCGAGATACGCCTCGCCCATGTAGAGGCGTGCGCGCGTGGCGCGCGCATCGCCAGGCGGCACCTCGAGATTGAACTGTCCGACGAGCGTTGTCACCTGGTCCCATTTCCGCCGCTCGACCGCCTGCTGCACCTGCGCCCAGAGCGAATCCAGCAGCTCGGGGGTGGCCGAGCGATCGCGCCCCGCTTCCGCCACTGGCGTGGCAGCCGGCGGCGTGTTGTTTCCGCACCCCGCGACGAAAACAAGCGAAACCAGCACGGCAACGCGACGCATCATTGAGTGCTCGTGCGGATCGGATCCTCCGCGGGCTGAAGCGACTGGCCGGTCGCGGCGACGCGTACGGCCAACAGGTGAGAGAACGAGTCGTCTGTAGTGCCCAGGGCCAAAGCGATCACGCCGTACGTCCGACCATCGCGAGGTACGCCTCGACCCGCGCATTCTGAGGACGGCGCGCAAGGCAGGCGGCCCACACCTCGCGCGCGCCGGCGGCATCACCGGAGAGGTACCGCGCCAGCCCGAGCGCCGCCTCTGCGTCCACGAAGTTCGGACGGGCCGCCACAACCACCTCGAGCTCGTGCCGCGCTTCGAGCGCGCGCCCCGCCTCGAGCAGCAGGCGCGCCATGCGATACCGAAGATCGTGAAAGCTGGGCCCGAGCTCGAGCGCCCGTTCGAACTGCTCGATCGCCGTCGTGAGTGAGCCCACCTCGGCGTACGCCTGAGCCAGCTCTGCGTGGCGGTTGGCGAGCTGCGCGGCCACCGGCGCCGGAAATCCTGCCACGGTACCGGCGTCCACGGCAGCGGCACGGTTGAAAGTTTCCTGTGCGTCTTCGGTGCGGCCCATTTCGTTCAGCACCAGCCCACGGTGAATCAGTGCTTCGATGTACCGCGGATTGAGCACCAGCGCGCGATCGAACTCCGCGAGCGCCCGTTCGGGCTGCGACAGCAGGGACAGCGATACGCCCAGCAGGTGATGCACATCGGCAAACGCATGTCCCTGCGACAGCACCTCCTCGAGGAGGTGAACCGCGCCGTAGTAATCCTGGAGCGCGAATCGCTCGCGTGCCCGGGCGAGAAGGAGTTCAGTAGTTGAGTTCATGCGGCGCCCCGCACATGGCTCGCCGGCGCACGCCCGATGCCGAGATACTCGAACCCGCGGGAGCGCATCCGTTCAGGATCGTACAGGTTCCGCCCGTCGACGATGACGGGCCGCCGCATGATACTACGCATCCGTTCGAAATCCGGATTCCGGTACATCAGCCATTCGGTGACTACCACCAGACAATCCGCACCATCAATGGCGGCGTAATCGCCCGCTGCGTACGTCACCCGGTCACCGAACAGCGTCCGCGCCGACCGCATGGCCTGCGGATCGTGCACCCGCACCTCGGCACCGGATGCGAGCAGGCCTTCAACGAGCGGAATTGCCGGGCTCTCGCGCATGTCGTCGGTCTCAGCCTTGAACGCGAGCCCCCAGATCGCAACGGAGCAGCCGGTGAGGTTGGCGCCCAGGGCGCCGTGCACCTTCTTCAGCAGCACACCCTTCTGGCGATCGTTGACGCTTTCGACGGCACGCAGCAGATCCAGCGAGACGCCGAGCGCATCGGCCGTCCGGATGAACGCCTTTACGTCCTTGGGAAAACACGACCCGCCATACCCGGGGCCAGGATACAGAAACGAGCGCCCAATCCGCCGGTCCGCGCCAATGCCGCGGCGGACCTGCCCCACATCCGCGCCCACCTGCTCGCACAACTCGGCCATCTGGTTCATGAAGGAGATGCGGGTCGCCAGCATCGAGTTGGCGGCGTACTTCGTCACTTCCGCGGACGCGATGTCCATGAACAGAATCCGTTCCCCGCCCAGCCGGGTAAATGGAGCGTATAGCTCGGCCAGCAGCGCCTTCGCGCGATCGTCGTCGACGCCGATGACGACGCGATCGGGCCGCATGAAATCCTCGACCGCCGCACCTTCCTTGAGAAACTCCGGATTGGCACAGACCTGAAACGGCACACTCGTCTCTCCCGCGATCGCCTCGCGCACGCGGTTCGCCGTCCCGACCGGCACGGTCGATTTGGTGACGATGACTTTCGAGTCCTTCAGGTGGCGGCCGATCGAACGCGCGGCATCCAGCACGTGCGACAGATCGGCGGAGCCGTCTTCGCCGGGTGGAGTGCCGACCGCAATGAAGATGACGCGCGCGCGGTCGATTGCCTCGGCAATGTTCGTCGTGAACACGAGGCGTCCGGCGGCCTGGTTCCGGCGCACCATCGGCTCGAGCCCGGGCTCGTAGATCGGAAGCTCATTGGCCTGCAGTTGCGCGATCTTCCCCGCGTCACGGTCCATGCACACGACGTCGTTGCCGGTCTCGGCGAGGCACGCGCCGGCGACCAGCCCGACGTATCCGCTGCCGATGACCGTCACGCGCACGTCAGTTCCCCCGGGGGAGGACGTGTCTCGTATCCACCACGAGCCGCGCGTGCTTCTTCACGACGGCGTAGTCGATCGACGTGTGGTCAGTGACGATCACCACGCAGTCAGCGGCCGCGAGCGACTCCGGTGACAGCGGGCTCGATTTGAACGAGTGGCCCTCCTCGGTGAAGCTGGGCACGTACGGATCATGGTACGTGACGTTGGCGCCGTCGGCTTCGAGCAACCGGATAATATCGAGCGCCGGACTCTCGCGAATATCCTCGATGTCGCGCTTGTACGCGACACCGAGCACGAGGACGTTCGAACCGCGCATCGCCTTGGAGTGGCTGTTGAGTGCGCCCATCACCTTGCGCACCCAGAACAGCGGCATCTCCGTGTTGACCTCTCCCGCCAGGTCGATGAAGCGTGTCTTGTAGTTCAACCCGCGCATCTTCCACGCGAGGTAGTGCGGATCGATCGGTATGCAGTGCCCGCCGAGTCCCGGGCCCGGCAGAAACTTCATGAAGCCGAACGGCTTGGTGGCCGCGGCCTCGATCACTTCCCACACATCGACACCGAGCTTGTCGCAGACGATCGCCATCTCGTTCACGAGCCCGATGTTGACGCTGCGGAACGTATTTTCCAGCAGCTTCACCAGCTCGGCCGCCTCCGTGGTCGACACTGGCACGAGGCGGTCGATGGCCGGCTGGTACAGGGCGGATGCGACGCGCGCGCAGTCCTCGGTGATGCCGCCGACAACCTTCGGGGTGTTCCGGGTTCCATAGGTCGGGTTCCCGGGATCGACGCGTTCGGGGCTGAATGCGAGGAAGAAATCCGTGCCCGCCTTGAGACCGGTGCTCTCGAGTGCCGGGAGCATGATCTCCCGGGTCGTGCCCGGATAGGTCGTGCTTTCGAGGATGATCGCCTGGCCGCGCCGAAGCGTCTTCTTGACCGCCTCGGTCGCGGCGACGATGTAGCTGACGTCCGGGTCCTTGAATTTCGACAGCGGCGTCGGCACGCAGATCGAGATGGCGTCCGCCTCGGCCAGCCGCAGCGGATCGGTCGTGGCCTCGAAGCGGCCGTCCCGTACCACCGCGGCAAACTCCTCGGTCGTGACGTCGCGAATATGCGAACGGCCGGCGTTGAGCCCGTCCACCACCGGCTTGCTCACGTCGTAGCCGAGCACGCGATAGCCCGCGCGGGCGAGCTCGACGGCGAGTGGCAGCCCGACGTAGCCCAGGCCGATGATCCCGAACAGCGCATCGCGCCGTTCAGCTTTTGCAATCAGTTCGTCTGCGATCGACATCGTGTTCAATACTCCAGCGGAAGCGCGACGCGACGGCCGTCGCGGGCGGACAGATAGGTGGCCACTAGTACCTCGAGTGAGCGAAGCCCTTCACGCCCGTCGGTTTCGGGCGGCGCCTCTCCACGCAACGACTGAATGACATTGTCGTAATACAGCGGGTGACCGAAACCATAGACGGACGTCGTCTCATAGCTCGCACTCTCGACGAGCGCATCGTCGGGGTCGGTGTCGGCGAATGCCCAGTGCTCAAACTTGTTCACGGCGACACCGCCGAGCCGAACGGTCCCGTTTTCGCCGATCACGGTGATCGACCCTTCGAGGTTCTTCGGATATGTCAGCATCGTCACGTTCATCGAGCCGAGCGCGCCGGTACGCCAGCGAATGCTCACGACGCCGGTGTCTTCGACCTGGATGTGCCGTGCAAGCGTCGCGGTGTATGCCTGCACGCTCTCGACCGGGCCGATGAGCCAGTCGAGCAGATCCACGTAATGGCTCGCCTGATTCATGAATGCGCCGCCGTCGAATTCCCAGGTGCCGCGCCAGTCGGCGCTGCGATAATACTCCTCGGGCCGGTTCCAGAAGACGTTGATGTTGACCATGTAGATGCGGCCGAACCGGTTCTTGTCGACCGCGCGCTTGAGCAGCTGCAGCGTCGCATTGCGCCGGTTCTGCTTCACGACGAACAGGTGCACGCCGGCCTGATCGCAGGCATGGACCATCCGCTTGCCATCCTGCCAGCGGGTCGCCATTGGCTTCTCGGTCATCACATGGCGGCCGGCGGCCGCGACACGAATTGCCTGTTCCGCATGGAGGCCGCTCGGCGTCGCGAGGATCACGACATCCGGATCGGACCCGACGAGCAGCTCATCGAGCGTCCGGAATCCGGAAGCACCGGTCCGCGCTTCCGCGCGCGCCAGCGCGGCGGGATCGATATCGCAGACCGCCACGAGCTCGGCGCGCTCAGCGTGCTTGTCGAGCGCATCGAAGTGGTTGGCGGAGATGCGGCCGCACCCCACGAGCGCGAAGCGGATTCGCCGATCGGTCACCAGCGGCTTGGTCACGAACATCGACGTACCGGCCTCGGGTTTCCCGCCGCTCACGTGTAGAACTCCCGCACGGCACCGATCACGGCGTCCTGCTGCGCGAGCGTGAGCTCGGGGTAGATCGGCAGGGAGAGTACATCGGTCATGGCACGCTCCGTCTCGGGAAGGCTGCCGCGGGCGTAACTCAGCGAGGCGAAGCACGGCTGCAGGTGCAAGGCCACGGGATAGTAGATCGCACTGCCGATGCCACGCGCCTTGAGGTGTGCCTGGAGCGCGTCGCGCCGCGCGACCCGCACCGTGTACTGATGAAAGATGTGCTCGTTCGATGCATCGGTGACCGGGGGTTGCACCGACTCCATCGCTCCGAATGCTTCGGAATAGCGAGCCGCATGCTGCCGCCGCGCCTCGCTCCAGCCCGCGAGAAAGGGAAACTTTGCCAGCAAAATGGCTGCCTGGACGGTGTCGAGCCTGCTGTTGAAGCCAACCTCCTCATGGTGATACTGCTTGGCGCCGCCGTGCAGCCGTAGCTTCCGGAGACGGGCGGCGGGTGCGTCGTCCTGCGTCACCATCATCCCGCCGTCGCCCCAGCCACCAAGATTCTTGCTCGGAAAAAAAGAGAAGGTGCCGAACGTGGGCAGCTCGCCGGCCATGCGCCACACGCCGTCCACGCGGCGCCGTGCGCCGATGGCCTGGGCCGCATCCTCAATCACGGCGAGTCCGTGCCGCGTCGCGAGCGCCATGAGTTGCTCGACCGGCGCCATCTGGCCGTACAGGTCCACGGCAACGATGGCGCGCGTGCGCGGGGTAATCGCCGCTTCGACCGCATCGGTACGCAGGTTGAACGTGCCCGCGTCGATGTCCACGAAGACCGGTGTTCCGCCCGCGTTGTGGATTGCGCCGCCTGTGGCGAAGAACGTGAACGCCGTGGTGATGACCTCATCGCCGGGATGCAAGTCGAGCGCCTTCAACGGCAGCAACAGCGCATCGGTACCACTCGCGCAGGCAATCGCGTGCCTGGCGCACGAGAGCGCGGCCACGGCGGCCTCGAGCTCTGCGACCTCCGGTCCCATGATGAATCCCTGCCGCTCGATGACGGCCATCAGGGCCGGCATCACCGAATCCTTGATCGTCTCGTGCTGAGCGACCAGGTCGAGCAGGGGTACGTTCACGCAGCCTTCCTCTTCTCGTCGGACGGACCGGGAACCTTGGAAAAGCGCCCGCGCCTCGGCCGACTCTGGCCGCACGCCCGGGCGCGCTCGATGACGCTCACCGCAAAGGGCCAAAACTACCCGTTCTCGGGGGGTGGGTCAATCATCGTGAGGCCCCCGTCCCGCTCCTCATAACCGGCTCCGCAGGACGTGCAGCGCCCGCGCCCCTCCCCCACCCGCAAACGTATGCCGCACTGGCAGATCCAACCCACCCGACGGGCCGGCACGCCGACCATCAAGGCGAACGGAAGCACATTGCTCGTGACCACGGCGCCCGCCCCCACGAACGAGTACTCGCCGAGGGTCACGCCGCACACGATGGTGGCGTTCGCGCCGATCGACGCACCTCGACGCACCAGGGTCTGCTGGTATTCCGCTTTGCGGGAGACGTGGCTCCGCGGGTTCACCACGTTGGTAAACACGCAGCTCGGCCCGCAGAAGACGTCGTTCTCGAGCACGACGCCTTCGTATACCGACACGTTGTTCTGAATCTTCACGTTGTCACCGATGCGGGTACCAGGCATCACTACCACATTCTGACCGAGGCTGCTGTTGCGTCCAATCACCGCGCCGGCCATCACGTGGCAGAAGTGCCAGACCTTCGACCCCGCCCCGATCACAGCGCCGTCGTCGACGTACGCCGATTCATGCACGAAGTAATCCGTCACGCCGCCTCCTCGTGGCCGCCCTCGAGATACTCGCCACCCGATCCGATGATTTTCACTTCGGCCTCGAGCGACCCGCCGAACCTCTCGGCGACCGTCTCCCGCACCTGTGCGATGAGCGAGCGCACGTCGGCCGCGGTGGCACCGCCGGTGTTCACGATGTAGTTGGCATGGATGGGCGACACCTCTGCGCCACCGACGCGAGTGCCTTTCAATCCGGCGGCCTCGATCAATTGCCCAGCCGTTCGAGGTCCCTCAGCGCGCTTCCAGCTCGGACCGCCCGGATTCTTGAAAACGCTCCCGCAGCACGGCTGGTTGAACGGCGTGCCCTCGCGCCGCCACCGGTACATCTCGTCGAGCTCCGCTTCGAGCTTTGCCGGATCCTCAGCGCGGAGTTCGACCGTCACCTCCAGCACGATCCGGCCCTCGAGCCCGCTCCAGCGATAGCTGAACGGGACTTGGGCCCGCTCGAGCACGGTGTCCCGGCCCTCCGGGTCGACCACGGTGACGGTTCGCACGACTTCGGCCCAATCGCCGCCATGGCATCCCGCGTTCATATAGACGCCGCCACCCACCGTGCCTGGCACGCCAACGAAGATGTGGAGACCGCCGTACCCGGCTTCGGCGGTACGCCGGGCAGCGAGCGGAGCCGGCAGTCCGGCACCAACGGTAAACCGATCCCCATCCCGGTCGAGCCGGTCCAGCCCCTTCCCCATCCGGATGACGAGTGCGTCGAGCCCTGCGTCCGGGAGAAGGATGTTCGAGCCAAGGCCGACCGCAAACGACGGTACACCCGCCGCATGCGCAAAGGCGAGCGCGGCGCCAACATCTTCCGAGGTCGCCGGCAGCAGCACCGTCGCCGGCCCCCCGATGCGGTACGTCGAATACCGGCTCAGCGGCTCGTTTTCGCGAACCGCGCCGCGCACCCGCTCGCGAAGTCCTGCGGCGAAACCCGCGTCGCGTGCGCTCAGCCCGACCACTCGACGCTCGTCTCGCGCGCGAGCGCGTGCCATTCCTGCAGCGAGCGCACCTCGCCGGCCCGGCTCCGGAGCGCGATGATCGCGTCGCAGGCAGCGGACGCAGCCGAGAGCGTCGTAGTGTACGGCACTCGCTGTTGCAACGCGGCGCGGCGAATCGCATAGTCGTCCGCCTGGGTCAGCTTGCCGAGCGGCGTGTTGACGAGCAACTGAATCTTGCCGGAGACGATGAGATCGATCGCGTTGGGCCGGCCTTCATGCACCTTGAGCACGCGCTCAGCGGGAATGCCCCTGGCGCGGAGGTGCCGTGCCGTGCCTTCGGTGCCATAGACGCGGAAGCCCAGCTCGTGGAACCGCCGGGCGATCGGCACGACGGCATTCTTGTCGTGATCGTTGACCGTGATGAACACTGCGCCCTCGAGCGGCAGCGCGCCGTCGGCCGAGATCTGCGCCTTGGCGAAGGCCATGCCGAACGAATCGGCGATGCCCATCACCTCGCCGGTCGACCGCATCTCCGGGCCAAGGACCAGGTCCACGCCCTGAAACTTGCTGAACGGAAAAACCGCTTCCTTCACCGCGACGTACGGCTGCAGCACGTCGTCCTCGAGCCCCAGATCGTCGAGTGTCCGCCCAATCGCGACCGCCGCCGCGAGCGAGGCGAGTGCCACACCGGTGGTCTTCGAGACGAACGGGACGGTCCGCGACGCGCGCGGATTGACCTCGAGCACGTAGACGACGCCGTCCTTGATCGCGTACTGCGCGTTCAGCAGCCCCACCACCCCGAGCTTCAGCGCAAAGGCGCGTGTGTGCTCGCGCATCTGCTCGACCTGCTCCTCCGTAATGAGATACGGCGGCAGCACGCAGGCCGAGTCTCCCGAGTGAATCCCGGCGTCCTCGATATGCTGCATGACGCCGCCGATGACGCACCGGGTGCCGTCGGAAATCGCGTCGACGTCCGCCTCGAATGCGTCCTCGAGAAAACGGTCGATGAGCACCGGATGCTCGGGCGTCACTCGCGCCGCGCGAATGAAGTACGAACGGAGTGATGGCTCATCATAGACGATCTCCATCGCGCGCCCGCCGAGCACGTACGAGGGCCGGACCAGTGCGGGATAGCCGACGCGCTCGGCCACCGCGACCGCCTCGTCGACCGAGAACGCGACGCCGCTCGGTGGCTGCCGCACGCCCAGCTCGCGCGCGACTGCCTCGAAGCGCCCCCGATCTTCGGCCACGTCGATCGCCTCCGGGGACGTGCCGAGGATCCGGACACCCGCGCGCTCGAGCCCGCGGGCGAGCCGGAGCGGCGTCTGTCCGCCCAGCTGCACCACGACACCGAGCGGTCGCTCGACGTGCACGATCTCGAGAACATCTTCGAGCGTCAGCGGCTCGAAGTAGAGGGCGTCCGAGATGTCGAAGTCGGTGGAGACGGTCTCGGGATTCGAGTTCACCATCACCGTCCGGTAACCCAGCTCGCGGAAGGCCAGCGCGGCGCGCACGCAGCAGTAGTCGAATTCGACCCCCTGCCCGATCCGGTTGGGGCCGCTGCCGAGTATGATCACGGTTTCGCGGCCGTCGGAGCCCATTGCCTCGTTCTCCTCATCGTACGAGGAGTAGAGGTAGGGCGTGGCCGACGGAAACTCACCGGCGCAGGTGTCGACAGTCTTGTACACGGGCCTGAGTCCGAGCCGGTGCCGCTCAGAGGTAACCGAGGCTTCGGTCACGCCGCGAACGTCGGCGAGCTGCCGATCCGAAAAGCCGAGGCGCTTCATCCGGCGGAGCTCGCGCACTGCGCTTGCGTCATCCGCGGGCGCGGCGGCATTCCGCCACTCCGTCTCCGCCTCGATCAGCTCGGCGAGCTGATGGAGAAACCACGGATCGATGCCGCTCCGGCGGTGAATTTCGTCCACGCCGACGCCGGCGAGCATCGCGCGCTTCACCTGGAAAATGCGCTCCGGCGTCGGCCGGTGGATCGCGGCGAGCACCGTTTCGCGCGATTCGTCGTCCAGGCGGTCGTCCGGCGTGTGGGGGGCCACCGCCCAGCCGGCCCGATCGATTTCGAGGCCGCGGAGCGCCTTCTGAAATGCCTCCTTGAAGGTTCGGCCGATCGCCATGGTCTCGCCCACCGCCTTCATCTGGGTAGTGAGCGTGGGATCAGCGGCCGGGAACTTCTCGAACGCGAAGCGCGGCACCTTGACGACCACGTAGTCGAGCACCGGTTCGAACGAGGCCGGCGTCGTTCGCGTGATGTCGTTCGGCAGCTCATCGAGGCGATAGCCGACCGCCACCTTTGCGCCGATGCGCGCGATGGGAAATCCGGTCGCCTTCGACGCGAGCGCCGACGAGCGGGAGACGCGCGGATTCATTTCGATGACGAGCTGCTCGCCGGTCGCAGGGTTCACCGCGAACTGGATGTTGCAGCCGCCGGCCGCAACGCCAACCTCGCGAATGATCGCTATCGCGCTGTCGCGCATCGTCTGATATTCGCGATCGGTGAGCGTCATGACGGGTGCCACGGTGATCGAGTCACCGGTGTGCACGCCCATCGGGTCGAGGTTCTCGATCGAGCAGACGATGA
>JBDTQV010000036.1:0-12427 GCA_039932015.1 Gemmatimonadota bacterium
GCGTTGGTGATGCCGGCCGGCAGGATCAGAAACACCGCGCCGATGCCCGCGGCATAGACGAGCCCGGGGCCGCCGACGAAGACGAAGCCCGACGTTGCCGCCGCCATCGCGGATAGTGCGAGCGCCCAGATTCCAATTCCGTTGCCGGCGACGAAGAAGTCACGCGCGGTGCGGGTGCGCCGCGCCGCCCAGACACTGATCGCCGCGAGCGACACGAAGTAGATGATCGCGACGGCGACGATCGTGGGCCGCGCGAGCGGAGGGAGTGGCAGCGCCTGCGTCTGGAGGAACAGCGATTCGCCGGTCAGGATGTGCCTGCCCGCCGCTGGTTCGACTGCGCGGCATGGCAGGCGGCCCGTACGCGCGCGAGGTCATCGTCGCTGAGAGTGATCGAATCAAACGTGAGGGCGTAGGCGAGCGGCAAGACCAGCGCCGGCAGCAGCCCGATGCCATACACGATGATGGCGACGCGGAGCGGAAGCCCCATCCACAGCTCGGTATCCGCACCGCTCGGCGCATCGAGCGCGAGCACGGCACCGAACCCGCCTGCGATCACCAGCCAGACGAAGCCGAAGGCGAACGTGACCGGACCGAGCCGTCGCGCGGGCCGTGCGGCGCCGAGGACCATGGCGCCCACGAGCAGGCCCGCCGTGCCGAACACGAACAGCGGCGCGGCCCAGCGCGGTGATCCGTTGGGGAAGAACGCCGTCCCGTACGCGACCGCGATCGCTACGGTCGACGCGACAATCGCGACGAGAGCGCCCTGCCGCGCACTCAGAGGTGGTGAGCTGCTCGTGTCTGTCATTGCAATTGACTTTCGGCTTTTATTCGGTATCGTGTGAGTGTCCCGATATCGGAGGCCGGATGGACAGCATGACGCTCGACCAGAAACTCGCCCTGCTGATGTCGCTGGCCGGCGACGATCACGATGGCGCCAGCGCCGGGCCGCTTCCCCCCCGCCTCCGCCACACCGACGACGTCGGCGCGCTCCGGCCGCTCAACCTGCGCGAACTCCGCTACGGCGCCGGGCGGACACGGCTGCTGCGCATCCTCATGACGAACGCGTGCAGCTTCAACTGCCACTACTGTCCCATGCGGCGCGACCGCAAAATGCCGCGGACCCTTCTCAAACCGGAGGAGTTGGCTCGCATCTTTGCCGGCGCGCTCAAGCGGGACTGGTGCGACGGGCTGTTCGTCACCACCGGCATTCCGGGCCGGCCGGTCAAGGTAATGGACGACCTGATCACCGCGCTGGAGCTGGTGCGCGAGCGCGACCGTTTCGGCGGATACATCCATGTGAAGATCGTCCCCGGCGCGGAGGCAGCCCAGATCGATCGCCTGACCGAGCTGGCGAGCCGGGTGTCGGTGAACCTCGAGGCGCCGTGCGGCGCGTCGCTGGCCCCCATCGCGCCAGAGAAGAATCTCGACGTCACGCTTGCCGCGCTCGAGCGCGCCCGGGCCCAGGTGGTGCTCCGCCGTGCGGAGGAGCGCGCGGGCCGGCCGCGGGACCGGATGCATCCGGGCGGCGTATCCGGAATCACGACGCAATTCGTAGTCGGTGCTACGCCGGACACCGATCGCGCGATTCTCGATCGCGTCCGTGCGCTCTACGCCGGCGGCGGGATGCACCATACGCAGTTCAGCGCCTTCCGGCCGATCCGGGATACGCCGATGGACGGCGTGCGGGCAACGCCGGCGCTGCGTGAGCACCGCCTCTACCAGGTTGATCACCTCGTCCGCAGCTACGGCTTTACCGCGGACGAAGTCGTCTTCGACGAGTCCGGCAATCTTCCGCTCGCGACTGATCCCAAGGCGGCATGGGCGTTGGCGCACCCCGAGCGGTTTCCCGTGGAGGTGCGCACCGCGATGTACGAAGAGCTCGTGCGCGTGCCGGGCTTTGGCCCAGGCACCGCGCGTCGGATCGTGGCCGAGCGTGGCGCGACGGTGATTCGGAACCTGGCCGACCTCCGGAAACTCGGTGCCGCGACGACACGCGCGGCCGGGTTCATCACGATCTCCGGGCGCCGCATGCAGACGGTCCGGTGGGAAGAGCAGATGGGATTCTGGGGAGACGACGAGGACGTCGGCCGGCCGCAGATGCTCTACAGCGTGAGTCCGGGAACCTTCCGCTAGCTCGCGGGCGCGCGGGAATCGAGCAGCTCGCGCGCGCATTCCGCGAGGCGCGCACCCGAGAACGGCTTTTGCAGAAACGCGGCACCCTCCGCGAGCCATCCCTGCCGCACGACTTCCTCTCCCGGATACCCCGACGTATACAGCACACAAACGCCGGGCCAGCGCCGGCTGACCTCCTCACCGAGCTCGCGGCCGCCAAGGCGTGACATGACCAGATCGGTGACGATCAAATCCACCGGTGTGCCACCTGGCCGGCTGGCGTCACCGCTCATCGTGGCCAGCAGGTCGAGGGCGGCGCGTCCGTCCGCGGCTTCGAGCACGGCGTATCCGAATGACTCGAGCTCCCGGCGCACATATCGCCGGACGTGCGCTTCGTCATCGACAACGAGAACGCGTTCAGCGCCGCGCACCGCGCGTTTGCCACGTACGATCGGGGGCGCGCCCGATGGCGCGCGCGAAACAAGCTCCGGAAGCATGACGGTGAAGGTGGTGCCTTCCCCCACCACCGACTCGCACCAGACGCGCCCGCCGCTTTGCTCCACGATTCCGTGCACCACCGCCAGCCCGAGTCCCGTACCCTCACCAACCGCCTTGGTGGTGAAGAACGGCTCGAAGACGCGAGACCGTGTGGCCTCGTCCATGCCGCGGCCGTTGTCGCGAACGCGAAGTCTGACGTAGCGGCCGGGCATGGCGCGCGCGGCGCGCAACTCGGCGTCGTTGCTGAGCGTGGCGTTCGTGACGATGACGTCATCCAGCAGAATCGCGATGCGTCCGTTGGCTGCGGTGGCGTCGCGCGCATTGAGAACGAGGTTCAGCAGCACCTGCTCGAGCTGACCCCGGTCGGCGAAGACCGTGACCGCCGAGCCGCTCCGGTCGGCCACGAGCTCGCGTTCGCGGCCGATTGCCTGCTTGAGCATCATCCCGAATTCGGCGACCACGCGCGGGACGTCGATTGCCTCGGGCTTGAGCATCTGACGGCGGCTGAATGCGAGGAGCTGATGCGCGATGTCGCGAGCGCGCTCGCCGCTGCGGGCCGCCTGTTCCACTTCGGCATATGCCGGGTGATCGGGGTCGAGTGCCCGCAGCGCGAAAGCGGTGAAGCCGAGCACACCCTGCAGCGCATTGTTGATCTCGTGGGCGACACCACCCGCGAGACGGCCGACCGCCTCCATCTTCTGCGCCTGTCGGATCTCGGTTTCGAAGCGATGGCGCTCGGTACGGTCTTCCAGGTTCACGATGCGATACTGCGGCGTGCCATCCGGCGCCCTGACCAGCGTGGCGTCGACCGCACCGGGAAACGAGCTCCCGTCCTTTCGCCGGTAGGTGCTCTCGAACGATACGTGGCCCAGCGCCTCGATCTGCTCGATGTTGTTCCGGAGCGCGCTGGCGCCGTCCTCCGGGTAGAGGATCGACACCGGGCGCCCGGCGAGCTCCTGAGGCTCATAACCGAAGAGCTGCGCATACGCACGGTTGACGACGATGATGCGATTGGTCTGCGCGTTGGTCAGCCCGACGGCGTGCGACGTATGCTCGAACGCATCCGCCCATTGCCGGTGCTCCGCCTCGGCGCGGAGCGCATCGCTCAGGTCCAGCGCGAAGAGCACACCGGTCGCACCGTCGTCGGCGAGTCCGCCGCCGACCAGCACCGGCACGCGGGTGCCGTCGCGACGAATGAAGTCCTTGCGATACGGCAGCACGCGTCCCTTGTCCGTCACCTGCGCGAAGGCGCGCTGGTCCGCTTCGGCATATTCCGGTGGCGTCACTTCGGCCCACGCGATGCGCCCGATCGACTCGGCGGGGCCGAATCCCAGCATGGTGCGAAAGGTGCCGTTCAGTTCTTCGAGATACGACCCGGACCAGAACGCGATACCCACGAGATCCGATTCGAAGAGCCCGCGATACCGCGCTTCCGAGGCGCGAAGCGCGCGCAGCGCTTCGATCCGGGCAAGTGCCGCGGCGCACTGGCCCGCGATGCCCAGGACCAGCGATCGATCGTCCGCTTCGAACGCATGGCGCTCGGCGAAAGCGACCGCCAGCGCCCCGTAGGCGCGACCGTGGGCCAGGAGCGGAATCGAGGCCCCTGAGGCATAACCGGCGCGCTCGGGAAAGGTGCGGAATGCCGGATAGCGCGCGGCGCGATCAGCAGGGTCGCTGATGAAGACCGGCTCACGGCGAAGAAACGCATCGGCGATGGGAATGGCCGGGTCGAGCGGCACCACCGGCCAGGAATCCATGCTTCCCGGCGAATGCCCCCGGTGGGCGATCACCTCCAGCTGCGAGCCATCAGCCGACGCCGCCGCGACAAGACCGACGCTGGCACCGAGTGCGGCGAGTCCGTCGCCGAGAGCAATGCGCGCGACGGCCTCGACCGTATCGGCATCGGCCAGCTTGCCGGTGAGTGCCTGCAGCAACTCGACGCGGGCGCGCGCCGCGTGCTCCGCGCGAAACAGGCGCGCATGATCGACCGCGACGGCGGCCCGGTCCGCCAACTCCTCGATCAGCCGTACGTCCGCATCGGAGAAGTGGCGGTCCGCATGCGTATGCATCAGGCTCATCGCGCCGATCGTGACGCCGCGGACGCGGAGCGGCACGGCGGCGTACGCGGTGAGACCGAGTGCTCGCGCGGCGGCGCGGCGCTCGCCTTCCGGCATCACCTCGGCGAACCATGCGTCGTCGATCGTGTTGCGCACGGTGGTGCGCCCGCTCGCTGCGGTGCGGCTCAGGCGGCTGTCAGCCGGCACGAACGCCGGATAGCGCTGCAGGTACGCGGTGAGGTCGGCCCGGAGCGCGGGGATTGCCTGCAGCGCCGATTGCTCGACCGCACCATGCGGGAGGTCGCCGAGCCGAACCACTGCGCCATCGGCGACGGCCGGAACCAGAAGGTCGAGCAGCGCGTCAAGCGTTTCCGATACGTCGAGTGACGCACCGACCAGTCCCCCCGCCCGTGCGAGCAAATCCGCGGCGTCGCCGCTCCATGCGGGCGAGGCGATCTCAGACGACGAGTCGTTCACTGCTCCGTTGGCCGATTTCATCGATCGCGAATGTTAGCGAACGGGTGGGGTCGCCGGAACCTCTGGCTGGGCGCTCGCGGCTGCGCCATCTTGCATGCCCATGTCACCACCGACGCTGTCGCCCATCGCACCGGCACCGGGTGCGCCCATCGTACTGGGCAGCGTGTCGCCGTTCTGGATCGGCGGCGCACACGGCAGCGGGCTACAACTGGTCCTTCCGGGTGTCGCGGACCGCCACGTGGCGCTGGTCGAGCGCGAGGACGGCTGGTGGGCGAGCGCCGGCAATGGCGCGACGACGCTGAACGGCCGGGCACTCGCCGGGCTGGTGCGGCTCGCGCCAGGAGACGTGCTCGAGGTTGCACCCGGGTATCGCTACGAGTTCGGTGATGGCGTGCCGGCGGCAGCTCCCGCGGCCCCGCCGCCGACAATGCCTGCCGGACGCGCGACGCGACGCAAGCGGCCGAAGCGTGCGGGTGTCCCAGGCACGGGACGCTCGCCGCTGGTGATTGCGATCGTTGCCGGGATCGTGCTGCTCGTTTTCGGCGCCGGCGCGGCGATCTGGTTCGGCGCGTTCCGGGCGGACCACTCGGAAGCACTCCTCACCGATGCGCAGGCGCAGCGGTTCGACAGCCTGCTGGTCGCGGCGTACGACCACATCGAGCGCGGCAACACCCTGCTGGAGCTGGGGCTCAGCGACGCGGCCGCAACGGAGTTCGCCCGCGGCGTCAACACGCTCGGCTTGAGCGATCTCCGGAATCACCCATCGGTCAAACCCAGGATCGAGGCGCTCGAGGCATCGGTGGCTGCGATCTATCGCGACCGCCGGCTCGCGGTCCCACGGGCGTACGCGCGGGCCGCGTCGCTGCCGCCGGAAAAGCTGAGAGCCGCCTCGTTGTCGGTGGAGCAGTTCGCTGCGGCATTCGGGCAGGTGGTCGCGTCATTTCAGGCACGCTTCGGCGACAGCATCGACGTGACCGGGCGTGACCACGCCGAGCACCTCTCGCTGTATGGACCGGGAGGCGCGCTCGATCTGCGAACACGCACCATGAGCCCGGCACAGCTTCAGTTCGTGATTGCCGAAGCGCGATCGCGCGGCATTCGGGTGAAGGATTTTTCGCAGGACTCGATTCTGCAACGACAGATTCAGGCCGCCACAAAGGCCGGCCTCCTTGATCGTGCAGGGACGGGACTGCACCTGCACGTCGACCGTTTCGCCGATCGGCGTGACAAATGGACGGTGAATTGACGTCCCGCCGTCGCACGCCTCGTCACATTGAGAGAAACCGCCACACCCCCGCCCGCGTCAGGTTCTCATACCCCTTTACCCACAGGAGAGCGCGATGCGGTCACCACTCGGACTGGGAACCATCATCCTCGCCGCCAGCATTGCCGTGCGAAGTGCCGCGGCGCAGCAGGCGCCGGCAGCGGCACCACCCAACTGCAAGGCACCGGAGTTCCGCAAACTGGATTTCTGGGTGGGGGAGTGGGACGTCGCGATCAGCCAGGGTCACGCCGGCACCAGCAGCGTGACCCTGGAGGAGGATGGTTGCGTCGTGCATGAACACTGGAAGTCGGCGCGAGGCGAGACCGGGCAGAGCTTCAATTATTACGACCGCAACGACCAGAAGTGGCATCAGGAGTGGATCTCGAACTCCGGGCATGCGCTCCATCTGGCCGGCACGGATAGCGCCGGCGCTATTCACTACACCGGCGAGACCGTGGGCCCAAAGGGCGGGCGCGTCATGCATCGGCTCAGCTTCATTCCGGACTCGGCCGGGCGCGTCCGCCAGTTGTGGGATATTTCGACCGACGGCGGCAAGACGTGGAGCACCGGCTGGGACGGGCTGTATACGCGGAAACCGAAGAGTTGATCGGTTCGGCTGATCGGCTGGTCCCAGAAGGTAGGGACTACATCATCAGGAATTTCAACCGAGCCACGTTCGCCACCGTGAACTCGTCGCCATCCTCGAGGTCGTGGTGCTCGCCCCGATCGAGCGCCTCGTCATTGAGGATGGTGCCGTTCAGGCTCGAATCGATCAGATAGAACCGGCCGTCCCGGCGGATGATCGAGCAGTGATAGCGTGAGATGGCCGACGCACTGTCGCTCAGCACCAGGTCGTTGCGTTCCTCCGGCTTGTCGGAGCTCGCGGCGCCGATTCGGAACAGTGCGTTCTCGATCGTGTAGAGCTTTCCGCGGCCCACCCCATCCACGATCTTGACGACCGCCTTCCGTTCCGCCGCCGCGACTTTCTTCTGCGCCACCTTCTGCCCGTGGCGGCCGGAAAGCTTCTTGGCGAGCACGCCCAAACCGGCCGCCAGCGCCAGCACCGCCGCACCGACGGCAAACAGCGTGATCTTGAGCTGGCGCGCGCGCTTGAGGCCGTCGATACGATCCTTCAGCGCCAGCGCACGCTGATTGTTGGGCTGAATCGCCAGAATGTCATCGACCGAGCTGCTCGCGCCATCGAGGTTCCGCGTCTGGATGGCGCGCTGTGCGGCCTGCATCTTCTGGTCGACTGCCGCCGTGCTCGAGTCGCTCATCCGGCGCACCGAGTCGGCCTTGACCGCGTTGTCGTAGTCCTGGACGGCAGCGGAGTACTTCGCGTCCACCAGCAGGTCTCCCATGCCGGTCAGCTGAAGCTTCTTCCAGCATTCGGCGCGGGCACTGGTGCCGGCGACAGTGGGCGGAGAGTTGGTGTCGAGGGATTGGCAGAACTTGAGCACTGCTTCCTTTTCCGACGCGCGCTGGGCCTCGACCGCACTCACCGGCGTGGAAGCCGCCTGCACCGGGGGCGTCGCCGACGCCGTGTCCTGCGCGTCGAGCCGCGACCCTGCCGCGGCCGCCCCTGCGAGCAGCAGCAGCGCTACGCATGTCGCTCCACGCGAAGCGACGTGCAGAGTCACGCAGGCGCTCCGGCGAGTGCGGGCCCGGGAGCTGCGCCGCTCGCGGGCGGTGCCTCGGCTCGCAGCTTCGCCTTTTCTGCCTCCGCCGCGCGGATCTTCGCCGCCTCCAGACGCACTTCATCCGGCTCGCCGACGAGTATCGAGATCTCGTCGCCTTCCGGCGTGAGCTGCACGAGATATCCTGGCTGTACCTCACCACCGATGATGAGGCGCGACAGATCCGACAGCACCATGCGGTCGATCGTACGCTCCACCGGGCGCGCGCCGTACGCCGGGTCATAGGCGAGGTCCGCGAGCATTGCCACCGCCTCGTCGTCTCCCTCGAGCAGCGCCTGATGCTGCTCCTTCATCTGCGACGCGACGCCTTTGAGGTGAATCCGGACAATCTGCCGCAGCGTGTCGACCGCAAGGGCGTTGAACGGAATCACGCCACTCAGGCGGTTGAACAGCTCCGGCCTGAGCGTATCCTGCACCACCTTCAGAATGATCTCCTTGCGCATCTCGAGATCATCGGTGGCACTCACCGCCTCCTTCACGCCGAGGTTCGACGTGAGCAGGATGATGGTGTTGGTGAAGTCGGTGAAGCGGCCCTTGGCGTCGGTGAGGCGCCCTTCGTCGAGCACACCGAGCAGAATGTCGATTACTTCGGGGTGCGCCTTCTCGATTTCATCGAAGAGCACCACCGAGTTGGGCGCGCGCCGCACCTGCTCGGTCAGGAACCCGCCCTGCTCCGAGCCGACCAGTCCGGGGCGCGAGCCGATGAGTCCGGAGACAGAGCCCGCGTCCTTGTACTCCGCCATGTCGATGCGGATCAGCGCCGCTTCGTCGTCGAAGAGCGCGCCGGCGAGCGCCTTGGCGAGCTCGGTTTTGCCGACGCCCGTGGGACCCACGAACAGAAATGAAGCCGGCTTCCGTTTTTTTCGGAGATCAGCGCGCATGCGGCGCGCGGCTTCGGCGAGCGTGGCGACCGCATCGTCCTGGCCGATCACCCGCTCCGCCAGCCGCTCCTCGAGCTTGAGCAGCCGCTCGCGCTCGCTCTCCATCATGCGGCTCACCGGCACACGGGCGCGCCGCGCGACGACCTCCGCGATGTCTTCCGGTCCGACTTCCTGCGGAATCAGCAGGCCATCCACCTTGAGGGTCTCCAGCCG
This sequence comes from Gemmatimonadota bacterium, assembly GCA_039932015.1. Classification (GTDB taxonomy): domain Bacteria; phylum Gemmatimonadota; class Gemmatimonadetes; order Gemmatimonadales; family GWC2-71-9; genus JAICUF01. Next base: position 9,200 of record JBDTQV010000036.1, read on the forward strand.
CTGGACGAGCCCGGCCTCCTGCCGCGTGAGGCCCTCGATCTCCACGTGACGAAGCCCGGCAACGCGGGCAACGTCTCCGGCCGCTTCCGCCGCCGCCAGCTCCGCAGTCTTGTCAGCGAGTGCCTGGCGCGTCTGCTGCAGTCCGTCCGACACTTCCTTCTCGGCGTTCCACCGCGCGAGCAGCGCTTCCAGCTCCGCGGTTCTCGTCACGATCTCGGCGGCGGCGGCATCGAGCTCCTCGCCCTTTTTGCCGGCCGCCTTCAGCGCGGCGTGACGCCCTTCGACACGTACCAGCGCGCGCTCGAGCTCGTCGATCCGGTCCGGCTTTGACTCGTGCTGCATGCGGAGCCTCGCCGCCGCTTCGTCGAGCACGTCGAACGCCTTGTCAGGGAAGAAGCGGTCGCGCAGGTGGCGCCGCGCGAGCTTCACCGTCGCCTGCAGCGCGTCTTCGGTAATCCGAACGCCGTGGTGGGTTTCGAACTTCGACTTCACGCCGCGCAGCATCGCGAGCACGGTCTCGTCGTCCGGCTCGTCCACGATCACTTTCTCGAACCGCCGTGCGAGCGCGCCGTCCTTTTCGATGTACTCCCGATACTCGTCATGCGTGGTGGCACCGACACAGCGAAGCTCGCCACGCGCGAGCGGCGGCTTCAGGATGTTCGCCGCGTCCATGCCGCCGGCGCTGCCGCCGGCGCCCACAAGCGTGTGCAGCTCGTCGAGGAAAAGAATGACGTCGTCGGCTGCGCGCACTTCGTCGATTACCGCCTTGATGCGCTCCTCGAACTCGCCACGATACTTGGCCCCTGCCACGAGTCCCGTGAGGTCGAGCGCAAGCACGCGGCATTTTTTGAGCGACTCCGGCACGTCCCCGGCCGCGACTCGTTGCGCGAGCGCCTCGACCACGGCGGTCTTGCCGGTGCCCGGGTCTCCCACCAGTACCGGATTGTTCTTGGACTTTCGGAGCAGCGTCTGCAGCACGCTCCGCAGCTCGACGTCGCGGCCTATCACCGGCGCCAGCTTTCCCTCGCGGGCGGCCTGCGTAAGATCCCGGCAGAAACGCGCGAGCTGGCTCCCCTGCGCCTCGGCCGGGGGTGCCGCAGACTCCTCCGCCGGCTGGTTCACGGCGGGGCTCTCGATCGCACGTCCGAGCCGTTCCGGCGACCAGCCGGCGTCCAGCAGCGCGCGCCCCACCGGCAGCCCCGGTGATTCGGTTGCGGCGAGCGCCACGTCGAGCGGCGCCACGGTCCGGCTGCCGCGCTTGTCGACGAGCGCGATCGCGCGGTCGAGCAGATCGCGCAGAGCCCGGCTCGCGATGGGCTGTTGGCCCGGCGAGAGGCGGCCATCGTTCTCGGCATCGGTCACGCCATCGACGAGCCGGCGGGCCATCGCGGCGTCGAGCCCGAGCGGACCGGCAACGCGAGCGAGCGCGCCGTTCGCGTCGAGCATCGCGAGCAGAAGGTGGCGCGGCCGGATGTAGCCGGCGCCGGCACGTGACGCCACGCTGCGCGCTTCCTCGAGCGCCGCGGATAGATCCATCGAGAGCCGATTCAGGTCCATGAAAAATTCCCCGTCACGAAAGTCTTCGGCGCGGTGCGCGTCAGGCGGTAGGCTTGCGGATCGTGATTTTCGGCTTCGACGCGGGTGCCGGCGTGGATGGTCCGGCCGGCTCGCCAGGGGCGTCGGCATGCCGCGGCGACATGCTCGACGGCACCGCGTTCGGCGCGGCGTCGCCAACCAGCCCGAGTCGCCGTTGAAATAGAATCGCGCCGCGCACGCGCTGCGCCGGCTGCACCTGCACACTGAGCCCGGCGATCGTGGCGACATCGGGCGGCGTTTCGAAGTTGACGCCGAAGTTCCGTTGGCCCGGAATTTCGCACGTGACCGACCGCGAGACCGGGCGGCCGGAGCCGGCATCGCTGTTGATCCGGAGGTCGACCTGCAGTTCGTCGCCCACTTGCCAGCTCGATGTGCCCTGCGGATCACCGAGCAGGACCAGGCGGTACTCGTGGCGTCCGGTGAGACTGAGCTGCGAGAAGACGAACGTCAGCAGGTCGCCTTCGCGTTGCGGATGGCCGGGGGTCGCGACCGCGACGTAGAACTGCTCCCCCTGCCTATCGAGGAGAAACTTGACCGCATCCACTGACCGATTGACGCGGTAGTCGACATACTTGCCCTCGAGCGCCTCGGCGAGCTGGCGGATGCGCCGCAGCGTGTCATCGGCGCGCGCGAGCGACTGGCGGAGATCCTCGCGCCCGCTCCGTTCACGCCGAGCACCGAGCACCGCGCGCTCCTCCGCCAGCAGATCGGTGTAGGTCGCGTCGGCGCCGGCGAGCGTCTGGAAGTACGACTGCGTCGAGCTGCTGAGATCGAGCGCGAGCGCGATGCGGCGGCCGAGCCGGTCGAGCTGCTCGAAGCAGCGGGAGGGATCGATTGTGGGGTCACCGGTTTCCGACGCGCAGTGATCGAGCGCCAGCACCGCACGCTCGGTGAACGCGAGCACATCCAGGTCTGGCCGGCTATCCACATTCCGGCGCGCCACCTGCTCGGCATACCGGGCCACGGCCCGGTGCAGCTCGCCGAACTGCCCGGTGAGCAGCGCCAGGTCGGACTGCATCCGCGACCACCCGGCGTACAACTCGCTGTGCGCCAGCATCGTTGCGCATACCGGGATGAACTGGCTGTCCCGCTCGAACGCGAGCGACTCGCTTGCACGCCTGAGCCGCGCAACCACGAGCGCGTGCGGCAGCACGTCGGCCGGAACGCCGAAGCGGATCTCGAACCGCGCCTGACGATACGCCGGCATCGTTGGATTAGCGGAATCAGCACCGACCGACGACGCGATCTCTTCGCGCTCGCCGGTCTGCACAACGTACACGTACACCTCCTTCGCTCCGGCCAGCTCGCTCTTGGGGGACTCACCGCGCGCACCGAACTCCGGCGAAACGTCCACCGGCTCGCCCGCCGCCGTGACGCCGCGCGCCTGCATTACGGTGACCGCTACCGTGCGTCCGTCATCGCTCACTTCGATGCGCGGATCGTACGCAACGAGTCCGCGATCGGTCGCGCCGAGCCGCACGCCGCCGCCCACGAGACCGGTGGACGGAATGCAATGGCGCAGCAGCCACCCAAACGTGCCGTCGATATAGCGGTCCTGCGCCCCGAAATGCTCGGGGGTCAGGAGCATGCCGCTGATCCAGTTGACGGATCTGAGGGTGCCTTCGTCTGTCG
>JBDTQV010000037.1:0-12182 GCA_039932015.1 Gemmatimonadota bacterium
TCGGCGGCGGTCGACGGAATGGCGACATCGCCCCCGACGAGGGAGTCGGTCAGCTCGAGCGGAGTGTCAGCCGGTGCATCGAGGACGCGGAGCAGGTCGAGGCGGGCGCGATCGCGGGCGTTCCGAGCGACCTCCAGCTGGGTCTGCACGCTGGCGACACCGACTTCGCCGCGGGTCGCGTCGATGGCGGCGCTCACGCCGGCGGTGACCAGCTGGCGCGCCTGTTCGAACAGACTGCCGGCGATCAAACTGTCGGCCTCGCGCGCGCGCACCGTTTCGTCCGCGCTGAGCACGCGGAGATACGCGAGCCCGGCATTGGCTGCCGATGCCTCGCCCACGGCCTGCGCGTCGAGACTCGCCGCCGTTGCCGTATCGCGTGCGGCCCGCACCCGGGCCATGGCGGCCGGATCGAGAATCGCCTGCTGCCCGCGGATCTGGAAGGTGATCAGGTTGAACGGGTCGGTGACGCCGGTGATTCCCGGAAAGCCGAACTCGTCCAGGTTGATCGTACGGCGGCTGATGTTCGCAGACCCTGCGATGGTCGGCAGCAGATCGGCGCGCCGCTGGCCGATGCGCGCGTTCACCACGCGCACGTTGAGGCGCGCGAGTGTCTCATTCACACCGCGCGCGCGTCCGAGCCGGATGGCGTCGATCAGCGAGAGCCGCGCCGGGATCGGTGCGGCGGTGTCCGCCTGCGCGGAGAGGGAGGCAGGTGTGGCAGCGCCGACGAGCGCCAGGACCAACCGGGCAACGCGCATTCGAATCAATCCCTGGTGCGAGATGCGGGCGTCCGTGCGAGCACGCCATGCAGGACGAAATCCACGACACCCTCGATGACCTGTTCGTCATCGAGGGCGGTGGGGTCGAGGGCGGCGAAGAAGCACTGCGTCTGACCGGAATGCACGAGCAGCGAGGCAATGCCCCGCGCGACGAACGGCTGCGCGGGACGACGGAACTCGCCGCTCGCCACCCCGCGATCGAGGGCGGCCTCGAGCACCTTGCGCGAGCGCAGAATCACCTCATCGAAGTAGAAACGGGCGAGCTCGGGAAATTTTCCGAGCTCTGACTGCACCAGTCGCCCGATCCGGGCCATCTCCGCGGTGCGGACGATGACCCACATGCGCCGGATGAGCTTGACCAGCAGCTCGCGCGATGTGCCGTCGTGCGCGCGCACCATGTCCTCCCCTTCGGTAATGGCGCTGACGATGCGTGCGCGGACCATCTCGCGAAACAGCGTCTCCTTCGAATCGAAGTAGAGGTAGAGCGTGCCCTTGCTCACCCCGGCGCGCCGCGCGACGTCGTCCAGCTTGGCGCCGGCAAACCCCTGCTCGCCGAACACGGCCAGGGCGGCGTCGAGAATTTCCTCGGGCCGCGCCTCCGGGCGCCGTTGCCAGCGCGGAGCAGGAGTGGGACGGGTTTTGGGCATGCGAGCCTCCAATTAGTAACTGACCGGTCAGTAATATATCCGGCGCTCCCGCGCCGTCAATCCCGTGAACTGTGCGCTCTGCTGCCCCCTCACTGCCATCCAAACGCGCGCTCACGCGCATGCTTGCTCCGCGTGCGTGCCGCTCGTAAGTTTGCACCCATTCCCCACGCGGAGGCCCAGCCGATGTCGGAAGCATTTCTCAGCTCCGACGACTTCGATGAACAAGCCCACCAACTCTATAACGAAGGCCGCTACGATGACGCGCTGGCCATCCTCCGGGACGGCATCTCTCTTTATCCGCACTGTATAGAGCTGCATGTAGGCATGGCGTACGCGTATCTCGCGCGGGAGGATTACGCGTGGGCGCGACGCAGCTTCGAGCATGCGCTGTCGCTCGATCCCGATCACGAGGACGGATTGGCCGGTGTCGGCGAAATTCGCCTCAAGCTGGGCGACCGCGCCGGTGCCATCACCGCCTTCGAGCGCATCCTGCAGCTCGGGTTCGGCGACGACCACGAGCTCATGCTGCAGATCGGCCGCGCATTCTTTCGCGAAGGTGTGCTGGCGCCGGCGCACCGGTTCTTCGACCTGGCCGCGCAAGCGCATCCCGAATCGGCCGACGCGGCTGCGTCGCTCGGGTACGCGTCCCACCGCATGGGCAACGACGGCGCGGCGCTCTACTGGCTCCGGCGGGCGCTCGAGATCGATCCGCAATACAGTGAGGCCCGCATCTACCTCGCGAACATGCTCTACGATCGCGGAGAGAGCGATGCGGCGCTCCACCACCTCGAGCGCACCCAGCCCGATGAGCACTTCGACGAGCTCGCCATCTGGCGCCACATCGAGCTCAAGAAGTCGATCTACCGGCTTCCGGATGAGGATCCCGAGCTCGCGCCGTGGATTGCGCGCCTCAATGACGTCGCCGGCGAGCCTGACGCCCTCGACATGCTGCTCGCCGAGGTCGAGGCGCAGCAGCCTGATGGCAGCGCGCGCGATCCGAACCAGCTCGAGCTCTTCGGCGTGCTCCTGAGCGAGCTGCATGCAATGCAGCAGAAGCCCCGCCAGCACGAAGCGCATCAGGTGGCGACGCTCGCCGGGACCACGTTTCGCGGAAGCTGGGACGAGATCCTGCTCCAGATGAAAGCTGCCGAACACGAATGGGCCGACGCATCGCTCGGTGACTTCATGGCGAGTCTTGCGCGCCGAGGACAGACGGAGACCGGTATCGTGATCCCGACGACCGGCGCCGAAGCGTTCATTCGTGGCAGTGCGGAGGCAGGCGTGCTGCGCATCATCCAGTGATCGCGCTCGAAGGAATCGCCAAGACGTACCGGCCGCTCTTCGGCGGCCGCTCGGTTCATGCGCTCCGGGACCTCACCCTCACGGTCGAGCGGGGTGAGGTCTTCGGCATTGCCGGCCCCAACGGCGCCGGGAAGAGCACGCTGCTGTCGCTGCTGTTGGGGGTGCTGTATCCCACGGCCGGAACGATTCGAGTCGGCGGGCACGGCCCGCGCGAATACGTCGAGCGCAATGGCGTCGGCTATCTCACTGAGCTCGTCGCCATTCCCCCACGGTGGACCGTGGATTCGGCGCTGCGCCGCTACGCGGCGCTCGCGGGCGTGCCGGCGGTGGACCGCCGTGGTCGCGTCGATGCGCTCATCGAGTCGCTCGGCCTCGGTGAGCATCGCCGAAAGCAGGTGCGTCAGCTCAGCAAGGGAAACCTGCAGCGCCTGGGCCTGGCTCAGGCGCTGCTTCGCGACAGCGAGCTGCTCGTTCTCGATGAGCCGACGCATGGGCTGGATCCGCTCTGGACCTCGCGCTTTCGGGATATCGTCGAGGCGGAGCGGCGGCCTGACCGTGTGATCGTCATCGCATCGCACAACCTCGACGAGCTCGAGCGCCTCGCCGACCGCGTCGCGATTCTGCATCAGGGGCGTTTGGAGCGAATCGTAGTCGCTGGCAGCCGCACGACCGACGATGCCGGACCGTATCGTGTCGTGGTCAGCCGTGGTGCCGATGTGGCCAGTGTCTTTCCCGCGGCGGAGGCGGTGGTTGGCCGCCCGGGCGAGTTCAGAATCATGAGCGGACTCGTCGAAGTGAACCGCGGCATCGGGCGGCTCATCGCGGCCGGCACAACGGTCGAGGCGTTCTATCCGGAGCGCAGCCGGCTCGAGAGCGAGTTCCGGAACGCCGTCGGGGAGGACGCATGACGAGCCGGTGGCCGCTTCGCTATGCACCGTGGACCATTCGGGACTTCGCCTTTGGTCCGGGGCTGATCTATCTCGCGGTGGTGGTGTTCGCGACATGGATTCTGTCGCATGCCGGCACTGGCTCGGCGAGCGCGGGTGAGGCAGGCCAGCTGCTCACCGTCGTGCTCGGGCAGGTGAGCATGCCATTCGTGCTCCTCGCGACCGGAGGAATGGTGCACAACGACCTCACCGCGGGGTACTATCGGAGTATCTTCGCGAAACCGGTGAGTCCGGTTGCGTATTACTTCCAGCGGTGGCTCATCGGCGGTCTGGGTGTGCTGCTGACCGTACTGCTTTTCGCCGCCGGCCTTGCATTGGCGCGCCATGCCTGGCCCGCAGTCGGGTGGCAGGCGCCGGCCCGCGTTGCGCTCCTCTATCTCCTGCTCGGCGGGCTCGTATTTCTATTCTCGGTGCTCAACTGGCGCGACTGGATTCTGGCCGCGCTGGTGTACATCCTCGAAATGGTGCTACACGAGGTTGCCGCCACCAATCTGTTCGGACCGTTGCTGCGCTGGCTTTCCGCCGCGCTCCCCCCGTTTCATCTGCTTTCAGGTCGCGGGCCGTTTCCGGCGGGACTCCATCTCCTGCACGTGATTGCTTACGGCGTCGCACTCATTGCCGGCGCGCTCGCGCTGTTGCGCTGGCGCGCGCTCGGCTCCGGAGGAAGAGCGTAGGATGATGACCACCACCACACCGGCTTCCTGGACCGCCAGCGTACACCGCCGAGTGCTGCCAAACGGCCTCACCCTCCTCGCGCAGCGCGACCGCTCGGCCGCCGCGGTCGCCGTGGTGACGCACGTGAAAGCCGGTTTCTTCGACGAGCCGGATCGCTGGCAGGGCATCTCGCACGTGCTCGAGCACATGTTTTTCAAGGGGACCCCAACGCGCGGTGTCGGCAGTATCGCGCGGGAGACCAAAGGTGCCGGCGGCTACCTCAATGCGAGCACGAGCTACGACCGGACATCGTATTTCGTGGTGCTTCCATCGCAGAACCTGGAGACGGCGCTCGACATTCAGGCCGACGCGCTCCGGAACTCGACCGTCGATGCGGACGAGCTCGCGCGCGAACTGCAGGTGATCATCCAGGAAGCGCGACGGAAACTCGACAGCCCGGGTGCCGTCGCGTACGAGACGCTGCACGAGGTGATGTACGATGTGCACCGCGTGCGCCGCTGGCGCATTGGATTCGAAGCGCAGCTCGCAGGCTTCACTCGTGACGATTTGATCGGCTATTACCGGTCTCGCTACGTTCCCGAGCGCACCATCATCGCGATCGTCGGAGATGTGGACGAGTGCGAGGCGCTCGACGCCGCGGAGCGCAAGTACGGCGACTGGGGGCCGGCAGAAGGAGCCGTCGATCGCTCGCCCGAGGAGCCGGCACGCACCGGCGTCCGCACCCGTACACTGCGCGGCGACGTCGCGCAGGCGGAGGTCGTACTCGGGTGGCGCACGGTCCCGCCGCTGCATCCGGATTCCACGGCACTCGAGCTCGCCGCCGCCGTGCTCGGTAACGGCCGCGGCAGCTGGCTCTATCGACGTCTGCGGGAAACCGGCGTCGCGACATCAGTCTCGGCGTACAACTACGCGCCGACCGAGCTCGGAACGTTCACCGTTGGCGCCGAGGTCGAGCCGGAGCGGGTGAACGATGCGTTGGTGGGTGTCGCCGAGGCGATCACGACGCTGCGCGCGCGGGGGCCTGGCGCTGCTGATCTTGCACGCGCGCGCACCCTGCTGCGCGCGCAGTGGTCCCGTCGCATGGAGCAGATGGAAGGGCGGGCGAGCGCGCTGGCGATGGCGGAGGCGCTCGGCGGCATCGAGATCCTGGACCGGGAATACGACGAGATCGAGACGACTACTGTGGCGCAGGTGCAGTCTGCTGCTGCGCGCTGGCTCGCCCCGGAGAGTGTCTCCGCGGTCGTCTATCTGCCCGAGGGGCGCGGCAGCGATCTCGACGTCGCGGCCGTCGAGCATGCATTTGCGATGCGGCGTGAGCTCACGTTGACGGCCCCTGCGCCACTGCCGCACACCGCCGCCGCGCCGATTCCGGCGCTTCGCCTCCAGCACCATCGCGGTGCCGACGTCTATCACCTCGCATTGCCGGGCGCGGACGTGCTGGTGCGGCGGAAGCCGGGCGTTCCGCTCGTCACCATCGGAGTCTACGCGCCGCGCGCGGATCAGGATCCTCCGGGCAAGGCGGGACTGGCGACTCTCGCAACGCGCGCAGCCGTCCGCGGGGCCGGCCACCTCGACGCTGCGGCGCTCGCGTTCGCATTCGAGCGACTCGGCGGATCGCTCGGGTCAGTGCCTGCCCCGGACTGGGCCGGTTTCACCGCGACAGTGCTGGCCGATCGGCTGCAGGATGCGGCCGGGCTGCTGCATACCGTCTTCACCGCGCCGAGCCTCAGCGATGCGACGATCGATACCGAGCGGCGGCTGCTCATCAGCGAAGCGGAGCAGGCAGCGGACGACATGTTCCGGTACCCTTTTCAGCTCGCCTACCGCGCCGCGTTCGGAGAGCAAGGATACGGGCTGCCGGTAGCTGGCCTGCCGGAAACGCTGGCCGCGATCACCGCGGCGGACGTCCGCGCATGGCACCGTGACGCGCTGCTCGGCGCGCGGCCGCTCGTCGTGGCCGTGGGCGACGTGGAGCCGGCCCGTGCAGCCGAAGCACTCGGCGCCATCTACGCTGCACTGCCGGCGCATCCGATGGCGCCAAAGGCCGGTACGCTCGGCTGGGCGGTGCACCCGGGTCAGTACGCCGCCCGTATCGTGTCTCGCGATAAGGCGCAGACAGCGCTCGCCATGGCGTTTCCCGGCCCCGCGCGGCGGGACCCGGCTCGGTACGCCGCCGAAGTGTGGGCGGCAGTGGCGAGCGGGTTGGGCGGGCGGCTGTTCGACGCCCTGCGCGAGCGCCGCTCACTCGCGTACACCGTGCTCGCCGCGGCGTGGCACAAGGGACGGGCCGGTGCGCTCGTCACGTATATCGCGACCGGACCGGAACGCGAGGACGAAGCCAGAGACGCGATGCTGGAGGAGCTCGCCGTGTTTCGGACCACGCTCGTAAGCGATGTCGAGCTGGCACAGGCGATTGCGTATCTCGCGGGGCAATCCGAGGTGCATCGCCAGGCCGGTTCGGCGGTCGCGTTCGAGATTCTGGACGCGTGGCTGATCGGCGAGGGCCTGGATGAGCTCGTGGATCCCGCAGCCGGCTATCGGGGCGTGACCGCGGACGCGGTGCGTGCCGTTGCCCAACGGATGCTCGATCCCGACATCCGGGCCGAGGGCGTGATTCGCGGCAGCCGCACCGCGGTTGCCCGCTGATGGCCGTACCGCCAACATTCAGGGCGGTACCAACCCGGGAGATCCGATGAACAAGCGGGAAGCCGACCGGCTCGCCAAACTCGCCGCCAAGAACGCGGCGAAAGAGCACAAGCCGCGCGAAGAGAAAATCAAGCGATACGATTCGACGCTCGCCAAGAAGCCGGACGACGATCTGGAGCTGCGCGGGTTCTTCACCGACATGAAGAAGCGCGAGTTCTGACGCCAGTCGGACGCCACGTCGTTACGGTCGTTGGGCTCGTCCTGGCGATCGATGCGGTGGCGATCGTCGCGTACTTCGTGCTGGGCATGGGCCGGTCCGCGCCGGACGCACGGGTGCTCTTTACCGGCGTCTGGATGGCCGCGACGCTGCTGGCGGTTCTGGTGGGACTCTCCCGCATCCGGCGCGCGCGACTCGCCGCACGCCGTCCTCGCTAGGAGGTTTTGTGCACGAGACATTCACGACGACGGCGTTCGAGATCGAAGGCTATCGGATCGTCCGGTCCCATGGCGTGGTCCGCGGCATCACGGTGCGATCGCGCTCGGTGATCGGCACAATCGGCGCCGCGCTGCAGACGATCCGCGGCGGCAATATCAGCATCCTGACGGAGCTGTGCGAGCAGGCGCGCGAGGAGGCCTTTGCGATCATGGTGCAGCACGCCCACGATGTGGGTGCGAATGCGCTGATCGGCGTCCGCTATGACGCGACCGAGGTCATGCAGGGCGTCACCGAGGTGCTGTGCTATGGCACCGCCGTGACGCTAGAGGAGCGGAGCTAGCTCCGGCCGGCGCGGCTGCGTGGCTTTGGCGGGCGCCCCGACGTAGGTATCGTTCGACACGCGGGCACGACGGACGGCCCACCCCCTGACCAACATTCTGTGGAGGAATCCATGGCGACGAAGCTCGAAAAAGGCATCAAGCGAGAGCTCGAAATCGACGGCAAGACGTACACGATCATCATGTCTCCCGAGGGCATCAAGATCACGCCGAAGGGTGGCCGCATTGGCCGCGAAGTTTCGTGGCGCAGCATGATGGGAACGGAAGGATCGCACGGCATGGGGTCGGGCGGCGGCATGAGCTCCGGTGCCATGAGCTCCGGCGGAATGGGCGAGTAGGGGCATGGCGCGGCGCCCATCCAGGCGCTGCGCGCTCCATCTCCCGTCATGACTCACGCCGCCCATTCCGCACACGGTCCCACCGACCTTCGCGCCGCCGCGCGGCAGGCGATGCTCGACAGCGGCTTCGCGCCGGATCTTCCGGCCGATGCGGCTCGCGAGCTCACGACGCTCGTCGCACCGGCCAGAGACAAAGCCGCGCGCGATCTTCGCCGGATCCCATGGTCTGCAATCGACAACGACACCTCACGCGACATCGACCAGGTCGAAGCGGCCGAGCGGCTGCCTGACGGCGGCATTCGCGTCCGCGTCGGCATCGCCGATGTCGATGCACTGGTGCCTCGCGGCTCCGCCCTCGACCGGTACGCCGGTGACAATACCATTTCCGTCTACACCGGCGTCACGACGTTCGCGATGCTGCCCGAGCGCCTCTCGACCGACCTGACGTCGCTGAATCAGGATGCCGAGCGGCTGGCAGTCGTCGTGGAGTTCACCGTCGCACCGGACGGCTCGGTGCACGACCCGGAGGTGTTCCAGGCGGTGCTGGTCAACCGCGCGCAGCTCGCGTATGACGGCGTGGGTCATTGGCTCGAGGGCGAAGCGCCTCCGCCGGGCCGCCTCGCCGATTCCGCCGAGCTGGCCGATCAGGTGCGCATGCAGGATGAAGCGGCCGGCCGGCTCCGGCTCGTCCGGTATCGGAACGGCGCGCTCGAGCTCGAGACCATCGAGGCGACACCGGTCATGAAAGATGGAGTTGTCGTCGATCTTGACCTGACGCACAAGACGCGCGCGCGCGAGCTGATCGAGGATTTCATGATCGCCGCGAATTCGGTGATCGCGACGTTTCTCGAAAAGCAGAATGTGCCATCCATCCGGCGAGTGGTGGCCGCGCCAAAGCGCTGGGATCGGATCGTGGAATTGGCGGCGGCACTCGGCGAGAAGCTTCCCGCCATACCGGACGCTCGCGCACTCGCGGCATTGCTTACCCGGCGCCGCGCCGCTGATCCCGTGCGCTTTCCGGATTTCTCGCTTTCGATCGTGAAACTGCTCGGGCCCGGGATCTACACGGTCGATCGTCCCGGCGAGCCAAGCCCGGGGCATTTTGGGCTCGCGGTCGAGGACTACACGCACTCGACGGCGCCGAACCGGCGCTATGCCGATCTGATCACGCAGCGGCTGGTGAAGGCCATCCTCGGCGGACGGCCATCGCCGTACACCGCGGCCGAGCTCGACGCGATCACGGCCCGCTGCACCGAGAAGGAGAATGCCGCACGAAAGGTCGAGCGGCTCGTGCGAAAGATGGCTGCGGCATCGCTGCTCGCCGGGCGGACCGGCGAGATGTTCGATGCCATCGTCACCGGGGCGACCTCGCACGGCGTGTATGTTCGCGTCACGCACCCGCCGGTTGAGGGCCGCGTCGTGCGCGGCGAAGCCGGCCTCGATGTAGGCGAGCGCACGCGCGTACGCCTCCTCGGCACCGACGAGCGGCGTGGGTTCATCGATTTCGAGGCGATCGGCGAGGCCCGATGACCGTCCTCGGACGTGCAGCGAGCATGATGTGGGGCGGGGTGCTCCTCTCCTCGGCCGGCGCATGCGGCGTCCACACGGCGCGGCCGGTCGGTACGGCGGCGACGGAGCCGATCGAACGCCGGGTCGACGCGCCACCGTTCGCGGTGACACTCGGCGACGCTTTTGCCGACAGCTCGCGCGCCAATCGCCTGGCCGATTCACTGTATCAGCTCCAGCCCGCTGCACCGAGCCCCATAACGACCCTCACCGTGCACCTCACGCCGGACCGCCGCGTGTCGGTGATCGACGTCGCGTACGGCCCCGATCGGCGCTACGCCGACGAGGTCGCGCACGCGACGGGGCGCTTCGGCAATCCCAGCCGGCGCTCTACGGCCGACGATGGCAGCCAATTTACCGTCTGGCAGGACGCGCGGAGCCGCTTCGAAATTGTGGGACGATCGTACGACAATCGCTCGCCTGTCATCGCGCGGCTCACCGACCTGCTGCTCGCGCGACCCTAGCGCGTGAGCGCATCACCGGGGCTGCGCATCGCACGGCTGTGGACCCGCCTCAGCCCGCTGCCCGGCGGACGTGCCGTATTCAGCCGCATGCTCGGCCTCATCGTGCCGTACACCGGCTCGATCGGCGCCACGGTGCTCGAGCTTCGCCCAGGGTTCGCGAGGGTCGAGCTGCGGGACCGCCGCCGCGTTCGCAATCACCTCAAATCGGTGCACGCCATCGCACTGGTCAACCTCGGTGAGGTCACCAGCGGACTTGCCATGCTCGTTGGGCTGCCGGCCAGTGTGCGCGGCATCGTGACCGGTCTCTCGACTGAATTCCTGAAAAAGGCGCGCGGGACGCTCGTGGCGGAGTGCACTGCCGCGATCCCGGTGGTGACCCAATCGATCGATCACCCCGTCGAGGCCGTGATCCGTGACGCGGCCGGGGACGTCGTCGCGCGCGTGCAGGTGTGCTGGCGCCTCGGCCCCACATGAACGGGATCACGCCACTCGATACGCCATTCACGCGCGCTGTCGGAATTGAAGTACCCCTCGTCTGCGGCGCGATGTACCCCTGCAGCAACCCCGAGCTCGTCGCCGCAGTATCTGACGCCGGCGGCATCGGCATCGTCCAGCCAATTTCACTCACCTACGTCTACGGTCACGATTTTCGCGAGGGGCTTCGGCTGATCCGGCGGCTCACCTCCAGGCCCATCGGAATGAACGCGCTGATCGAGCAGTCATCGCATACGTATATGGAGCGGATGAAGCGTTGGGTGGATGTAGCGCTTGAGGAGGGCGTTCGCTTCTTCGTGACGTCGCTCGGCAATCCGCGCTGGGTGGTCGACGCCGTGCGGCCGCACGGCGGCATAGTGTATCACGACGTGACCGAGGCGCGGTGGGCGCGAAAGGGCCTCGACGGCGGAGTGGATGGGCTGGTCGCGGTCAATCAGCGGGCCGGCGGGCACGCGGGCACCCGCGATGCCCGGGCGCTGCTCGATGAGCTGACGCCGTTCGGCGTGCCGGTGCTCTGCGCCGGCGGCATCGGCAGCGGCGAGGAGTTCGCCGCCGCGCTCCGAATGGGGTACGCCGGCGCGCAACTGGGCACGCGGTTCATCGCGACACCCGAGTGCCAGGCCCGCGACGCATACAAGCGCGCAATCGTCCAGTCGGGAGCGGACGACATCGTCTTAAGTGAGCGAATCACCGGTGTGCCGGTGGCGGTGATTCGCACGCCATACGTCGAACGCATGGGCCTTCGCGCCGGGCCCATCGCGCGCCGGCTCCTGCGCAACCGGCGCACGCGGCACTGGATGCGGACTGCCTACGCGCTCAAGTCTCTCTGGCAACTCAAGCGCGAGTCACTCGAGGCGACGGGCACTCGCGAATTCTGGCAGGCGGGGCGGAGCGTTGAGGGAATCCATTCGGTGGAGCCTGCGGGCGAGATCGTACGCCGTTTCCGGAACGCGGCCGCCGCAGCTACTTCTCCTCGCGCCCCTGGCTGATTCGGAACACGTGCCCGTCGGGATGCCGCACGTGCATCTCGCGCACGCCCCACGGTTCGTCGGTGGGCGGCCAGGCGACTTCGAGATCCGCTTCGATGCAGTGGCGGTAGATCGCGTCCACGTCGTCCACCCAGACCGACATCCAGACCCCCTTGTCGGACGTCTCATCGCCATCGCGACCGAACGTGGCGACCGTCGGGCTCCGGCCCCGGCCGCCCTGCGCATTCTGGCAGAGGAAGATCTCGCAGTCGCCGGAGCGCACGCCGCCAAAGGTCGGCGGCGTTCCCCAGTCCCACCCCTTTTTCCAGCCCAGCCGTTCGAACCAGGCGAAGCTCGCCGCGATATCGGAAACGTTGAGAATCGGCGTCAGCGCCTTCGCGATCATCGTCGGCGCCTCACGCGATCCCGGTCTTGAGGGCTGCGAGCATCTTCTCGCTAAAGACGTCCACCTCATCCAGCGTGGTGTAGACGTTCGGCGTCACCCGGAGCCCGCTGAATTCGGCGTGCACGATCGGCGTGCTCACGATCTTGTGGCGGTCGAGCAGCCACGCGCCGAGCTT